>NZ_JBEOXU010000029.1:0-56960 GCF_040296725.1 Streptomyces sp. NPDC002044 | reverse complement strand
AGCGCCCCGCACCTCGAAGGTGCGGGGCGCTGCGTCGTGTCCGGCGGCTCAGCCGCGGCCGCGCAGCTCCCGGTACCCGGCGACCAGGGCCCTGGTCGAGGAGTCCATGCCCGGGACGTCCGCGCCCTCGGTCAGCGCGGGCTCGATCCGCTTGGCGAGGACCTTGCCGAGCTCCACGCCCCACTGGTCGAAGGAGTCGATGTTCCAGACGGCGCCCTGGACGAACACCTTGTGCTCGTACAGCGCGATCAGCTGGCCCAGCACCGCCGGGGTCAGCTCGGCGGACAGGATCGTGGTCGTCGGGTGGTTGCCCCGGAAGGTCTTGTGCGGGACCAGGGACTCCGGGACGCCCTCCGCCCGCACCTCGTCGGCCGTCTTGCCGAAGGCCAGCGCCTGCGTCTGCGCGAAGAAGTTCGCCATCAGCAGGTCGTGCTGGGCGGCGAACGACGGCTCCAGGTCGGCCACGGGCCGTGCGAAGCCGATGAAGTCGGCGGGGATCACCCGCGTGCCCTGGTGGATGAGCTGGTAATAAGCGTGCTGGCCGTTGGTGCCCGGCGTGCCCCACACCACCGGACCGGTCTGCCACTCCACGGGATTGCCGTCCCGGTCCACGGACTTGCCGTTGGACTCCATGTCCAGCTGCTGCAAGTAGGCGGTGAACCGCGAGAGGTAGTGGCTGTACGGGAGCACGGCGTGCGACTGCGCGTCGAAGAAGCCGATGTACCAGATGCCCAACAGGCCCAGCAGCAGCGGCGCGTTCTCCTCGGGCGGCGCCGTGCGGAAGTGGGTGTCCATGGCGGAGAAGCCGTCGAGCATCTCGCGGAAGGCGTCCGGGCCGATCGCGATCATCAGGGAGAGCCCGATGGCGGAGTCGAAGGAGTAGCGTCCGCCGACCCAGTCCCAGAACTCGAACATGTTGGCCGTGTCGATGCCGAATCCGGAGACCTTCTCCTCGTTCGTCGACAGCGCCACGAAGTGCCGCGCCACGGCTTCCTCGCCGGCCCCCAGCCCCGTGAGCAGCCAGTTCCGCGCCGAGGTGGCGTTGGTGATGGTCTCGATGGTGGTGAAGGTCTTCGACGCGATGATGAACAGCGTCTCGGCCGGGTCCAGGTCCCGCACGGCCTCGTGGAGGTCGGCGCCGTCCACGTTGGAGACGAAGCGCAGGGTCAGCGCGCGGTCGGTGAAGGCGCGCAGCGCCTCGTACGCCATCGCCGGACCGAGGTCGGAGCCGCCGATGCCGATGTTGACGACGTTCCTGATCGGCTTGCCGGTGGAGCCGGTCCACTCCCCCGACCGGACGCGGTCGGCGAAGGCGGCCATCTTGTCGAGGACGGCGTGCACGCCGGGGACGACGTTCTCGCCGTCCACCTCGACGACGGCGCCCTCGGGGGCGCGCAGGGCGGTGTGCAGGACCGCCCGGTCCTCGGTCGTGTTGATCTTGTCGCCGCGGAACATCTCCTCGCGCAGCCCGGCCACGCCCGTCGCCGCCGCGAGTTCGCGCAGCAGCGTCAGCGTCTCGTCCGTGACGAGGTGCTTCGAGTAGTCGATGCGCAGGTCACCGGCGCGCAGGGTGTAGCCGGAGCCGCGGCCCGGGTTCTCCTCGAACAGCTCTCGCAGATGCGTCTGCCCGAGCTCCTCCCGGTGCTTGCCGAGTGCCAGCCACTCCGGCGTCCGGGTGAGCTTCGTACGGCTGTCTGCATTCATCCTGGCCATCAACCCATTTCTCGCGTCCTGTCGTGCCCCGCCGATCTCCAACCTAAAGGATGCGAAGCGGCAATGCCGGACAGGCGCCGTCGGCGCGGGGGCACGCGAAGGGGCCCGGTGCGGCGGGAGTCTCCCCCTGCCGCGCCGGGCCCCGGTGCACGCTTCTGACGGGCCGTTCAGATCTCGCCGCGGAGTTTGGCGAGTGCCTCGGCGAGGATCGCCTCGCCGTCGGCGTCGGTACGCCGCTCCCGTACGTACGCCAGGTGCGTCTTGTACGGTTCGGTGCGCGGCGGCGCCGGCGGGTTGTCCCGGTCCTGGCCGGCCGGGAACCCGCAGCGCGGGCAGTCCCAGGTGTCCGGCACCTGCGCGTCGCTGGCGAAGCTCGGCTGCGTCTCGTGCCCGTTCGAGCACCAGAAGGAGATGCGCAGGCGGGGCGCGGACTCGCCGCGCTCGGCCTCACCCATCGGCCCCGCTCCGACCCGGCTACCACGGATCGCGTTGCCACTTGCCACGGTCGTAACTCCCTGCGTAATGGTGCCGCGGAGCGTGAGTGGAATTCCGCCGCGGGCGCCCAAGTCTACGTAAGGCCCAACGCACGTCCAGGGACCGGAGTTACTCATTCCAGGCGATGGACGCCGGACTTCATAGTAGGCCGGACGGCACCGACGGGACTGGCGGAATGGCCAGAACGGTCAGCTGGCGCTCGACTTCATGAGAAGTCCCAGTGCCATGATGCAGGCGAACCACAGCAGACCGACGACCACGGTGATGCGGTCGAGGTTGCGCTCCGCGACGGAGGAACCGCCGACCGACGACTGCATGCCGCCGCCGAACATGTCGGAAAGGCCGCCGCCCTTGCCCTTGTGCATCAGCACGAGGAGCATCAGCAGGGCGCTGAAGACGATCAGGGCGATCGAGAACCCCATAATCACGGCTGATTCCTACTTTCTGGCTTTTCTGGCTTTCCGGGCTCCGCTGAGACGTGCGCGGGGGCCGGCGGCTGATGGTTCAGCCTCCGGCCCCCGCAAGGGTACGACGGATCCGCCCTACCGCATACTCACCGCAGTCGCTACGCGTCGCCGAAGCGGACGATCCCGACGAACTCGTCGACGTCCAGCGCGGCGCCGCCGACCAGGGCTCCGTCCACGTCGGGCTGGGCCATGATCGCGGCGATGTTGCCGGACTTGACCGAGCCGCCGTACTGGATGCGGACCTTGTCGGCCAGCTCCTGCGAGTACAGCTCCGCGAGGCGGCCGCGGAGGGCACCGCAGACCTCCTGCGCGTCCTCGGGGGTGGCGACCTCGCCCGTCCCGATCGCCCAGACGGGCTCGTACGCGATCACGACGGTCTCGGCCTGCTCGGCCGGGACCTCCTTGAGGCCGCCGTCGAGCTGGGCCAGCGTGTGCGGGACCTGCTGTCCGGCCTTGCGGACGTCCAGGCCCTCGCCGACGCACAGGATCGGGGTCAGCCCGTGGCGGAAGGCGGCCTTGACCTTGGCGTTGCAGGTCTCGTCGTCCTCGCCGTGGTACTGGCGGCGCTCGCTGTGGCCGACGGCCACGTACGCGCACTTCAGCTTCGACAGCATCGCGCCGGAGATCTCGCCGGTGTAGGCGCCGGAGTCGTGCGCCGAGAGGTCCTGGGCGCCGTACTTGATCTTCAGCTTGTCGCCGTCGACCAGGGTCTGCACCGACCGGAGGTCGATGAAGGGCGGCAGGACCACGACCTCGACGGCGTCGAAGTCCTTGTCGGCGAGCGCGAAGGCGAGCTTCTGGACGTGGGCGATGGCCTCAAGGTGGTTGAGGTTCATCTTCCAGTTGCCCGCCATCAGCGGGGTGCGGCCGGCGGAAACGGGTGCAGTCATGCGGTGTCAGCCCTCCAGGGCGGCGAGGCCGGGGAGCGTCTTGCCCTCGAGGTATTCGAGGGAGGCGCCGCCACCGGTGGAAATGTGGCCGAAAGCATTCTCGTCGAAGCCGAGCGTACGCACGGCCGCGGCCGAGTCTCCGCCGCCGACGACGGTGAAGGCGCCGCTGTCGACGAGGGCCTGCGCCACGGCCTTGGTGCCATTGGCGTAGTCGGGGTGCTCGAAGACGCCCACGGGGCCGTTCCAGAAGACGGTCCCGGCATCGGCGATCTTCGACGCGTACAGCTCGCGCGTCCGGGGGCCGATGTCCAGGCCCTCCTTGTCGGCCGGGATCTTGTCCGCGTCCACGGTCTCGAAGTCCGCCGGGGTCTTGCCCTTGAGGTCGGGGAAGTCCGTGGAGACGAGCACGTCGACCGGGAGCACCAGCTCGACGCCCGTGGCCTTGGCGCGCTCCATGTACTCGGTGACCTTCTCCAGCTGGTCCTTCTGGAGCAGGGAGATGCCGACCTCGTGGCCCAGGGCCTTGAGGAAGGTGTAGGCCATGCCGCCGCCGATGAGGATGCGGTCGGCCTTGCCGAGCAGCTCGTCGATGACGGCGAGCTTGTCGGAGACCTTGGCGCCGCCGAGGACGACGACGTACGGGCGCTTGACGTCGTCGGTCAGCTTCTTCAGGACGCCGACCTCGGTGGCGATGAGGTAGCCGGCCGCGTGCGGGAGCCGCGCGGGGAGGTCGAAGACCGAGGCGTGCTTGCGGTGGACGGCGCCGAAGCCGTCGCCGACGTAGACGTCGGCGAGCTCCGCGAGCCGGTCCGCGAAGGCGCCGCGCTCGGCGTCGTCCTTCGCGGTCTCACCGGCGTTGAAGCGCAGGTTCTCGATGACGGCGATCTGGCCGTCGGCGAGGGCCAGGGCGGTCTCCTTGGCGGAGTCGCCAACGGTGTCGGTGGCGAACGCGACGTCCGTGCCGAGCAGTTCGCCCAGCCGCTTGGCGGCCGGGGCGAGCGAGAAGGCCGGGTCCGGGGCGCCCTTGGGGCGGCCCAGGTGCGAGGCCACGATGACGCGGGCGCCGGCGGCGGCGAGCTTCGCGATCGTGGGCTGGACGGCGCGGATGCGGCCGTCGTCGGTGATGGTGCCCTCGGCCAGCGGGACGTTCAGGTCCGCGCGGACGAAGACCCGCTTGCCCTTGACGCCTTCGGCGAGCAGTTCGTCGATCGTCTTCATGTGTTTCTACTCCTTTGGAGCCCTTCACCCTAAGGGCGAGGAAGGGAGAACGAGGCAAGCAACAGGGCCCGTGCGGCGCTTCGTCGCGCTGCCCGGACCCTGTGCTCACATCGTGGTGCCTTGCCTTGGAACCGGGGCGACCTTAGAGCTGGCCACCGACGTAGACCGTAAGGTCCACGAGACGGTTGGAGTAGCCCCACTCGTTGTCGTACCAGCCGATGACCTTGACGCTCTTGCCCTGGACCATGGTCAGGGAGGAGTCGAAGGTGCAGGACGCCGGCCAGTTCACGATGTCGGAGGAGACGATCGCGTCCTCGGTGTAGTCGAGGATGCCCTTGAGCTGGCCCTCGGCCGCCTTCTGGAACGCCGCGTTCACCTCGTCCCGGGTGACCTCGCGCTCGAGCTCGATGACGAGGTCGGTCACGGAACCGGTCGGGACCGGGACGCGCATCGCGATGCCGTCGAGCTTGCCGGCGAGCTCCGGGATCACCAGCGCGGTGGCCTTGGCGGCACCGGTGGTGGTCGGGATGATGTTCTCGGCGGCGGCGCGGGCGCGGCGCAGGTCCGAGTGCGGGAAGTCCAGGATGCGCTGGTCGTTCGTGTACGCGTGGACCGTCGTCATCATGCCCTTGACGATGCCGAAGTTCTCCAGGAGGACCTTGGCCATCGGCGCCACGCAGTTGGTGGTGCAGGAGGCGTTGGAGATGACGTGGTGGTTGGCCGCGTCGTACTTGTCCTGGTTCACGCCCATGACGATCGTGATGTCCTCGTCCTTGGCCGGAGCCGAGATGAGGACCTTCTTCGCGCCCGCCGCGATGTGCTTGGCGGCGTCGGCCTTCTTGGTGAAGATGCCGGTCGACTCGATGACGATGTCGGCGCCCAGCTCACCCCAGGGGAGGTTCGCGGGGTCGCGCTCGGCGAAGGTCTTGAAGGTGTTGCCACCGACCGTGATGGTGTCTGCGGTGTGGGAGACCTCGGCCTTGAGGCGGCCCAGAATGGTGTCGTACTTGAGCAGGTGCACCAGGGTGGCGTTGTCCGTCAGGTCGTTGACACCGACGATCTCGATGTCCGCTCCCTGCTCCAGGAGCGCACGGAAGTAGTTGCGGCCAATTCGGCCAAAACCGTTGATGCCTACGCGGATCGTCACGAACCGATCTCCTCGTTGGTGCGCCGGTAAAGTCCGCCGGCGAGCTGTATGGGATGTCCCCGACCGCTTACGACCCTACCTCTCCGTGAGCTTTTGAGTGACATCGGCGTGAGCCTGACACTCCCCCTCCTGCCGGGGGAGGCCCCGCAGGGGCCCCGTACCAGCCGTTCCGGCACGGGACCCCCGGGACCTTCGGTCCGTCACTCAGAGTGAGGGTGGGACGGGGTTGCCTGTCAGTGGTTCAGTGTGCGTAGCGCCTTACCGACGAGTACGGCACGGTCCGCCGCCGCCGGCAGGTGTTCCAGGCCGAAGCCGAGGAGAACCGTGTCACGCGTAGTCACCGCCGCGTAGGACGTGAACAGCTCCCCGGACCGGGACCAATCGCCCGGAACGTCGGGGCTTCCGGCAGGTGCGGCCTGGGCCGCCCAGACGCCGAGCGAGGTCTCGAAGCCCTCGACGGCGCGGTCCGCGCCGCCGACCGAGAGGCGCGCCTCGTCCGCGAAGACGCCGCGGCCGCCCGAGCCGGGGTCGGTGATGGAGGAGAGCGAGACCTCCACGCTCTTGCCCGCGTACGCGCTCAGGTCGAAGGAGACCTGCTTCCAGCCGCCGGAGGACCCGGTGAAGCTGTTCCAGGCGCCGCTGGTGCCCTGCGGGGCGCAGCCCGCGGCGTCCAGCGTCAGGTAGCGGCGCAGGAACGGGTGGCCGTTCACGAAGAAGCCCGCCGCGCACTCCTCGGGCACGGTGGGGCTGCTCAGGCCGCCCGCGTCCGGCAGCGTCGTCCAGTCGTCCCCGCCGGCCGTGCGGGCCTCCAGGGCCGCGTGGTCGTAGCCGTTCTCGGTGTTCCAGTTCAGGGCGAGCTTCAGCTGCGGCTTGTCCGCGGCGGAGACCCCGGTGAGGTCGATGGTGCGGGACAGCCGCTTCCAGTCGTCGTCCGTGTGCAGGGCCGAGGCCATCCCGGTGCCGGCGTAGGGGGCGTACGGGTTGACGACCCCGGCGAACTGGCCGGCCTGCGCGCTCTTGAACTGCGGGAACTGCGCGGGCGCCAGCGTTGCGGAGGTCACGGTGTAGGAGCCGGGGGCGTTCAGCGGGTTGCCCGCGGCGTCGCCGAGGCCCCCGCGGGCGCCGGCCAGGGCGGCCGCGCCGGTGAAGCCGGTGGCGCCGGAGGTGCTCGTACGGCCGTAGGCGCCGAGCCAGTACTGGCTGAAGTCGTTGGTCACGGCGCGCCCGACCTGGGCGTTGCCGCCGGCGAGCTCGCCGGCCTCGATCAGCTTGCCGCCCTCGTTGAGGAAGTCGCGGACCGCCAGCTGGGTGTCCCCGCCGGGCGTCTTGGCCCCGGTGTAGTGGACGGCCGTGCGGAAGTGGGAGAGCGTCCCGAGGTGGTGCGGCGCCCCCTGGGCGGCGACGTCCCAGACCGCGGCGGACCGGCCGTTGGCGCGCAGGGCGTCCACGTACGTCCCGGCGTGCTGGGCCGTGGCGCCCTCCTCGGCGATCACCAGCACGTCCGCGCGCGGCCGCTCGGCCACCGTGTACGTGAAGTGCTCGCTGGAGACCCGTCGGCCGGTGCGGTCGCGTCCGGTGAACCAGACCTCGACCTGGTCGCCTGGCCTGGTGCCGTCGACCTCGGCCTGGTACTCGTCGAACCAGTTGTTGTCCTCGCCGCCGTAGACGTCACCGCCCTTCCATGCCTTGAGGTCCTCGTCCTGCGTGCGGCCGCCGTTGATCCGGAAGTTGAGCTCCTTGTCGCGCAGCGACTTCCGGGCCGTGACGGCGACCTCCTGGTCCTGGCCGCGGGCCGCGTAGGAGGTGGTGAAGGGGTCGAGGGTGAAGTCCGCGGCGCTCAGGCCCACGGTGGAGGCGGGCCGGTCCGGGTGCGCGGCGCTCTCGCCGACCGAGAGGGCGAAGGGGACGTTCTTGGCGAACTCCGCCTGGATGAGCTTCTCGTCGTCCGGGAAGTTGAAGCCGGAGGCGCAGTCCTCGGGCCGCCACGGGTCGTTCGGGTCGATCGCCGAGGCCGTCTGGCAGGTGGTCATCTCCGGCGTGAACATCATGATGCCGTTGATGTTGGAGGCGTGTCCGTCGGCCTCGCCGTTGGTGGTGTAGAGCTCCGAGGACACCTGCGGGTAGTAGCCGGGGACGGCCGGGTTCTCCGGCGTGCCGGCGAGTGTCTTGTAGGCGACGTCGTCGGGGGTGGGGGTGGCGACCTGCCAGCCCACGCCGTAGAGCAGCAGCTCGGCGGCCGAGTGGTAGTTGATGGCGTACTCGAAGCCGATGCGTTTCTGGAAGCGGTCGACGGCGACGGTCTCCGGCTCGGAGGCGGCCTTGGGCCCGCGGTAGGTCTCGCTCGCCTGGTTCGGCGAGGAGCCCTCGTTGTCGTAGCCCCACTTGTAGGCGAAGTTCCGGTTCAGGTCGACCCCGTCGCCCGCGGTGATCTTGCCGTCGCCGTTGTTGTCGCGCAGGTTCTTGCGCCACAGCCGCCGGCCGTCCGCGGCGAAGGTGTGGTCGTAGCCGTCGGGGTTGGCGGAGAGCAGGAACCACAGCTCGCTGGAGTCCACCAGCCTGGTGACCCGCGGGTCCTTGCCGTAGGTGTCGAGCGTGTGGTGCATCAGCCGCCGGGTCATCTCCGGGGTGATCCACTCACGGGCGTGCTGGTTGGACATGTAGAGCACGGCCGGCTTGTCGCCGTCCTTGGTCTTCCCGGCGTTCTTGCTGACCTTCAGGGCGAGGATGTCCTTGCCCTGGACGGTCTTGCCGATGGAGACGACCTTGGTGAGCCCGGGGTTCTCCCGGGCGGTCCGCAGGATCTCCTCCTGGAGGCCGCCCTTGCCGCTGTACGGCCGGAACACGCCGTCGCCGGCGGCCTTGGCGCGGGCCAGGCCCGCGGCGGGGACCTTGCGCTCGGCGAGCCGGACCCCCTGGGCGGCGAGCTCCTTCGCCTGGCCGCCCGTGAGGAACAGCTCGACCTTGGCGGTCCCGGTCTCGGGGGCGCGTTCGGTGAGCTCGTGGGCGTCCTGGCCGGCGGCGAGGACGAGGGGTACCTGCTCACGGGTGATGTCGGCGTCGTAGACCCGTACCTCGTCGGCGCCGGACGGGGTGGCGGTCGCGGCCCGGTCCTGGGCCGCCGCGGGTAACGCGGCCAGTGTGCTTGCGAAGACGAGTGCGCTTGCGGCGAGGATCGATCTCGCGCGGTGCCTCATGTGCCCCCCTGGGCGTCGTCTGCCACGAAAGCGTTCGGACGACAGGCTCACGACCAGCCCGTGCACATGTCAATGGGGCCTGCCGAAAGGGGCCCCCACGATCACTCGTGCGGGCCCCTCGCGGCGTGCGTACGGCGACTGCGGCCGGCGGCGGCCGCCCGGCCGGCGCTCAGCCGGCCATGTTGTCGGCCATCTCCTCGCTGAGGTCAAGGTTCGACTCGGTTCCCGGGATCCCGAGGTCCTGGGCCCGCTTGTCGGCCATGGCGAGCAGCCGGCGGATCCGGCCCGCGACCGCGTCCTTGGTCAGCGGCGGATCGGCGAGCGCGCCCAGCTCCTCCAGGGAGGCCTGCTTGTGCTCCATGCGCAGCCGGCCCGCCGCGGCGAGGTGCTCGGGGACCTCCTCGGCGAGGATCTCCAGCGCCCGCTGCACGCGGGCTCCGGCGGCCACCGCGGCGCGCGCCGAGCGGCGCAGGTTGGCGTCGTCGAAGTTGGCGAGGCGGTTGGCGGTGGCGCGCACTTCGCGCCGCATCCGCCGCTCTTCCCAGGCCAGCACCGACTCGTGCGCGCCGAGCCGGGTGAGCAGGGCGCCGATCGCGTCGCCGTCGCGGACCACGACCCGGTCCACGCCCCGCACCTCGCGCGCCTTGGCGGCGATGGAGAGCCTGCGGGCGGCGCCCACCAGGGCCAGAGCGGCCTCCGGGCCGGGGCAGGTGACCTCCAGGGAGGAGGACCGGCCCGGCTCGGTGAGCGAGCCGTGGGCCAGGAAGGCGCCGCGCCAGGCCGCCTCCGCGTCACAGGTCGCCCCGGAGACCACCTGGGGCGGAAGGCCCCGGATGGGGCGTCCGCGGCCGTCCACGAGGCCCGTCTGACGGGCCAGCTGGTCACCGCCGGCCACGACCCGGACCACGTACCGGCTGCCGCGGCGCAGACCGCCGGGAGCCATGACGACCAGGTCCGAGGAATGGCCGAAGATCTCCAGGATGTCCTTGCGGAGTCTTCGCGCGGCGATGCCCGTGTCGAGCTCCGCCTCGATGACGATGCGGCCGCTCACCAGGTGCAACCCGCCCGCGAACCGGAGGATCGCCGAGACCTCGGCCTTCCTGCAGCAGGTCCGGGTCACGGGCAGACGAGAGATCTCGTCCTTCACCGCGGGCGTCATCGCCATGGGCCGATCCTTCCATGCATCCGAAAAATACGGTCGTACGCGGCGGCCAGCAGCTCCGGATCGTGCTTCGGAGAGCCGTCCTGCCTGGCCACGGGAGCCAGCTCGACCGCGGCGCCGAAGCGTTTCGCGGCATCGGCGAGGGACTCGCGGTCGGGTACGGCGGCCTCGTCGGCCAGCACCACGTCCAGGGCGAGTTTAGGGGCGTGTCGGGCCAAAACCTCCAAATGACGCTGCGGAGAGAAGCCCTCTGTTTCACCGGGCTGCGGCGCGAGGTTCAGCGACAGGACCCGCCGGGCCTTCGTCTCGACCAGCGCGTCGAGCAGTTCCGGCACCAGCAGGTGCGGGATCACCGAGGAGAACCAGGACCCGGGTCCGAGCACCACCCAGTCGGCGTCCAGCACCGCGGCCACGGCCTCCGGCACGGCCGGCGGGTCGCTCGGCACCACCTGGACGGAGAGCACCTCGCCGGGGGTCAGGGCCACCGTGGCCTGCCCGCGTACGGTGTCGACGTCCTCGGGGCGGTCCGGGTCGTGGCCCTTGACCAGGGCCTGGAGCTCCAGCGGCACCGCCGACATGGGCAGCACCCGGCCCTGCGCTCCGAGGAGCCTGCCCACCAGGTCGAGGGCCTGGACGGGATCGCCGAGCTGCTCCCACAGGGCGACGATCAGCAGGTTGCCGACGGCGTGTCCGTGCAGGTGGCCCTCGGACTGGAAGCGGTGCTGGATGACGCGGGCCCAGGTCTGGCCCCAGTCGTCGTCGCCGCACAGCGCGGCCAGCGCCTTGCGCAGGTCGCCCGGCGGCAGGACGCCGAGCTCCTCCCGGAGCCGGCCGCTGGAACCGCCGTCGTCGGCGACGGTGACCACGGCGGTGAGGTCACCGGTGATGCGGCGCAGGGCGGCGAGGGAGGCCGACAGGCCCTGGCCGCCGCCGAGCGCGACCACCTTGGGGGCGGCGCCGCGCCGTCGGCCGGAACGGCCCGCGCCGTCCTCGCCCCGTCCCGGGGTGAGGCGGCGCAGGCGGCTCAGCCGGGGGGTCCGTGGGGTCACTCGCGCCCCATGTCCCGGTGGACTACGACGGTCTCGACTCCCTCGGAGGCGAGGCGCGCGGCGAGCTTCTCGGACATGGCCACGCTGCGGTGCTTGCCGCCCGTGCACCCGACCGCGATGGTCACGTACCGCTTGCCCTCGCGGCGGTAGCCGGTGGCGATGAGCTGGAGCAGCTCGGTGTAGCGGTCGAGGAACTCCTTGGCGCCGGGCTGGCTGAAGACGTACCCCGACACCTCCTCGTTGAGCCCGGTGAAGGGGCGCAGCTCCGGAACCCAGTGCGGGTTGGGGATGAAACGGCAGTCGACGACGAGGTCGGCGTCGACGGGGAGGCCGTACTTGTAGCCGAAGGACATGACGGTGGCCCGCAGCTCGGGCTCCTCGTCCCCGGCGAACTGGGCGTCCATCTTGGCGCGCAGTTCGTGCACGTTCAGGCTGGAGGTGTCGATCACCAGGTCTGCGTCGCCGCGCAGCTCGCGCAGCAGGTCGCGTTCGGCGGCGATGCCGTCGGTGATGCGTCCGTCGCCCTGGAGGGGGTGGGGGCGGCGGACCGACTCGAAGCGGCGGACCAGCGCGTCGTCGGAGGACTCCAGGAAGACGATGCGCCGGGTGACGCCCTTGCTGTCGAGGTCGGCGAGGGATTCGCGCAGGGCGTCGAAGAACTGGCGGCCGCGGACGTCGACGACGACGGCGATGCGCGCCACGTTGCCCTGGGAGCGGGCGCCGAGCTCCACCATGGTGGGGATCAGCGCGGGCGGGAGGTTGTCGACGACGAACCAGCCGAGGTCCTCCAGACACTTGGCCGCCGTACTGCGGCCGGCCCCGGACATGCCGGAGATGATCACCAGCTCGGGGATGGCCGCCTCGGCGGTATCTCCGGGCTCCACTGTCGTGCCCGTACTCACCTGTGCTCCGTCTCGGTCGTGCGTGGTCTCGTGCTCGGTCATTGCTCGGTCCCCCGTTCGGACGATGCTCCCGCGGACGCGGGAGTCTCATCCTCAATGATCTCTCCTGTGGCCGTGTTGACCGCAGGGCCGGCGGGCACCGCTCCGGCGAGGGCCGCGGCCACGGTCTCGGCCGTCTTGCGGCCTATGCCCGGGACCTCGCAGATCTGGTCGATTGTCGCCTGTCGCAGCTTTTTCACCGAACCGAAGTGTTTGACCAGGGCCTGCCTGCGGCTCTCGCCGAGGCCGGGCACCTCGTCCAGCGGCCCGGACGTGAAGCGCTTGCCGCGCTTGTTGCGCTGGTACTGGATGGCGAAGCGGTGGGCCTCGTCGCGGATCCGCTGGAGCAGGTACAGCCCCTCGCTGGTGCGGGGCAGCACGACGGGGTCGTCCTCGCCCGGCAGCCAGACCTCCTCCAGCCGCTTGGCGAGGCCGCACACGGCGACGTCGTCGATCCCGAGTTCCTCCAGGGCCCGCTTGGCGGCGGCCACCTGCGGCTGGCCGCCGTCGACCACGACGAGCTGGGGCGGGTAGGCGAAGCGCTTGGGCCGCCCGTCGTCCTCCGCCCCGGCAGGGAGGCCCGCGTCGGCGTCGGCGTCCTCGGGGGACCACTCGCCCGTCTTCAGCTTCTCCTGGAGGTAGCGGCGGAAGCGGCGGGAGACCACCTCGTGCATGGAGCGGACGTCGTCCTGGCCCTCGAACGTCTTGATCTGGAAGCGGCGGTACTCGCTCTTGCGCGCGAGGCCGTCCTCGAACACGACCATGGAGGCCACCACGTCGTCACCCTGGAGGTGGGAGATGTCGAAGCACTCGATGCGCAGCGGCGCGCCGTCCAGGTCCAGGGCGTCGGCGATCTCCTCCAGGGCCCGGGAGCGGGTGGTGAGGTCGCTGGCCCGCCTGGTCTTGTGGAGGGCGAGGGACTGCTGGGCGTTGCGGTGGACGGTCTCCATCAGGGCCTTCTTGTCGCCGCGCTGCGGGATGCGCAGGCTGACGTTCGACCCGCGGCGCTCGGCGAGCCACTGGCTCAGGGCCGGGGTGTCCTCGGGGAGCGCGGGGACCAGCACCTCCTTGGGTACGGCCTCGCCCTTCTCCTCCCCGTACAGCTGCTGGAGGGCGTGCTCGACGAGCCCGGCGGTGTCGACGGCCTCGACCTTGTCGGTGACCCAGCCGCGCTGGCCGCGGACCCGGCCGCCGCGTACGTGGAAGATCTGCACGGCGGCTTCGAGCTCGTCCTCGGCGACCGCGACGAGGTCGGCGTCGGTGGCGTCGGCGAGCACGACGGCGTTCTTCTCCATGGCGCGGCGCAGCGCGCCCATGTCGTCCCGCAGCCGTGCGGCCTTCTCGTACTCCATCTCCTCGGCGGCCTCGTGCATCTGCCGTTCGAGGCGGGAGAGGTAGGTGCCGGTGCGGCCGGCCATGAAGTCACAGAAGTCGTCGGCCAGTTCGCGGTGCTCCTCGGGGGTGACCCGGCCGACGCAGGGCGCGGAGCACTTGCCGATGTAGCCGAGGAGGCAGGGGCGGCCGATCTGCGCGGAGCGCTTGAAGACTCCGGCGGAGCAGGTGCGGACGGGGAAGACCCGCAGCATCAGGTCGACGGTCTCGCGGATGGCCCAGGCGTGCCCGTAGGGGCCGAAGTAGCGCACGCCCTTCTTCTTGGGGCCGCGCATGACCTGGACCCGGGGGTACTCCTCATTGAGGGTGACGGCGAGGGAGGGGTAGCTCTTGTCGTCGCGGTACTTGACATTGAACCGGGGGTCGTACTCCTTGATCCAGGTGTACTCCAGCTGGAGGGCCTCGACCTCGGTGGAGACGACGGTCCACTCGACGGAGGCGGCCGTGGTCACCATGGTGGCGGTGCGGGGGTGCAGGTTGGCGACGTCCTGGAAGTAGCTGCCCAGCCGCTGGCGCAGGTTCTTGGCCTTCCCGACGTAGATCACCCGGCGGTGCTCGTCGCGGAATCTGTAGACCCCCGGGGAGTCGGGGATCTGTCCCGGCTTGGGGCGGTAGCTGGAAGGGTCGGCCATGCCGCCCACCCTACTTGCGCCCACCGACAACGGGCCGGACGCCCACGGCACCGTCGGCACCCGGCCCCGGCCCCGGTCCGGTCCCGCACGGGACTCGGCGGGGCCCGGACGCGGCGGGGCCCGGCCCCTGGCGGGAGCCGGACCCCGCGCGCGGGGCTACGCCCCGGCGCGGGTGCGCCGCCGGGAGCGCGCCAGGAGCAGTGCCCCCGCACCGCCCAGCGCGAGCACCCCGGCTCCGGCGATCAGTTCCACCGGAGCACCTGCGGACCCGGCGGGCGACGGGGCCTCGTCGAAGCCCCCCGCCATGCCCCCCTCGGCATAGGCCGAGCCCGGCAGCTTGTTCCCGTACGCCTGAGCGACCCGCGCCCGGTAGCCGGTGAGGCTGGTGCCCCCGGCTCCGACGGCCCGCACCGCGTCCTCGTCCAGTGGCAGCACCCTGCTGCCCCCGGCGACGTACCAGGCGTCGATCTGCGGTTCCCGGAACACGGTCCCGCCGGGGAGTTTCGCGGCGCCGAGCCGCGCGTAGCGGAACTCGTCGTCCCCGGTGGCGATGTTCACCACCTGCCAGCCCGCTTCCGTACGGGCGGTCCACAGGGCGGCGCGCTGCCCGTCGGCGGCGACGGCCTCGCTGGCGAGGAACTCCAGGCGGGCCACCGGCGCCCCCGCCTTCCCCGCGACGAACTCCGGGGAGAGGTAGCTGACCGGGATCGCCGCGCCCTCGACCCGGGGCCGCGCCGCGGCGGCCGAGACCTTGCCCTCCCGGGCGAAGAAGCGGGAGAGGGTGGCCAGGCTCTCGGGGGACGCGGCCGCCCGGTCGGCGGCGGCCAGGGTCTCGGCGGTGGCCGCTCCGGGCTGCGGCACGGGCGCGGCGGCGGCCTGTCCGCCGAGGCCGAGGAGGACGTTGGCCGCGAGGACCGCGGCGGCGGCTGTGGTGCGCGGGGTCATGGCGCTCACGCCCCGATCCGGTAGAGGGAATGGGTCCAGGAGAAGGTGCTGTTGTTGACGTACCAGGCGTGGGAGGCCCAGTTGTAGCGGTCGCTGGAGGGCCACGGATCGCCCCAGTAGACCCAATTGCTCGCGGTGTCGTAGCCGTAGAGGACGTGCATGTGGCCGCCGCCGTTGGACCACTGGATCCGGGTCTCGACCGGGCGGTTGGCGTTGATCTCGGTCTGGACGGTGGAGTACTGGAGCCAGCCGGTCACGTAGGAGCCCGGGTTGACGCCGGCCCAGCGCAGGCCGGTCTGGACGTTGCCGAGGGTCGCCTGGTTGTTGGGGCACTCGGAGCCCTGCTGGCGGTTGAAGGCGGCGTTGCAGAACTGGTTCTGGCTGTAGGTGCGGCCGAACCAGGTGGCGATGGTGTTGCCGCCGGCGGCCCAGCACCAGTTGGTCTTCACCTGCGCCTGCATGGTGATGTTCAGGCGTTTGGTGGCGAGGGCCGCACTCGCGCTGTCCGTACCGGCGCCGACGGCGGTGGCGGTGCCGGTGTTGAAGGACAGGGCGAGGAGCAGGGCGGTGAGGAGGGCGGCCGGGTACGGCCGCCGCTTTCTGTTGCGCATCGCGTTCCTCCCGAGGCGGGGATGTGGGGGTGGAGGAGCGCGTCCGGACGCTGTGGAGGAGCATCGGGGTGTTGTCGCGATCAGGTCAACACGCTTCAATACGCGGTGACATTGCAGTGTGAACAGTGGGGCTGCGGTGTGAACGGTTGCTGTCGTTTCACCTGGTCCCCCGGAGCCACCGGCGCGGGCCCCGCTCCGACACGTGTGAACGTTCACAGAGGAGTCGCCATGCGGCCGGCCGGGGACACGGCGGATATCGGACACCTGCTGCGCGCCGGCCCCTTCCACCTCGCCCTGCGCGCCGCCCTGGCCGCGCGCGGCCTGCCGCTGCACCGGGTGCAGCACCGGCTCGCGGCGCGCGGCATCAAGGTCGGCGTCACCAGCCTCAGCTACTGGCAGCAGGGCGCCCGGCGGCCGCGCCACCCGGAGTCCCTGCGGGCCGTTGCCGCGCTGGAGCAGATCCTGGAGCTTCCGGACGGGGCCCTGTCGCGCCTGCTCCGCGCGCCGGAGGCGGCCGCCGGCCCGGCCCGCCCGGCCGCCCGCTCGTACCGGGCGCTGGTCGGGGTGGGTGCGGCGGTGGAGCAGCTGCTCCAGGGGATGGAGCTGCCGCCCGACGGCGGACTGCACTCCGTCGGCCACCACGAGCGGGTCCGCATCGGCGCCGCCGGGGAGCTGCGGTCCCGGGAGTCCCAGCAGATCGTCCGGGCCCACCGCGACGGGGTCGACCGCTACCTCGCCGTCCACCACGGCGATCCGGGCTGCGACGCCTCCCGGGTGGGCGTGACGGCGTACGAGAACTGCCGCACCGGCCGGGTGCGGTGTCACCCGGCGGCCGGGGTCGTGGTCGCCGAGCTGCTGTTCGACGCGCGGCTGCGGCGCGGGGACACGTACGTCTTCGGCTACGGCGTCGAGGACGGCACGGGCGCCCGCAGCGACGAGTACGTGCGCGGGTTCAGCTATGCGGGCGGGCAGTACATGCTCCAGGTCCGCTTCGACGAGGCGGCCCTGCCGGTGCGCTGCCGGCGCTTCGCCCGCAGCGGCCCCCAGGCCCCGCGCACCGGTCTCACGGACCTGACCCCGAGCGGCCGGCACCGGGCGGTGCACCTGCTGGAGCAGGGGGTGCGGCGCGGCATCCTCGGCATCGCGTGGGACTGGGACTGATCGCGTGCTCGGCATGCGCTCGGCCGCGCTCGGCCCGGGATCAGCCCGGGGTCAGCCCGCGATCAGTGTGCCGTTCTGCGCCCTCACCGGTACGGCCGGCAGCGGGTCGGTGGCGGGGCCGCGCAGGACCGCACCCGTCTCCACGTCGAACCGGCTGCCGTGGCAGGGACAGTTGCCCTCGCCTTTGACGATCTTGTCCAGGACGCAGCCCGCGTGGGTGCACTGGGCGCTGAACGCCTTGTACTGGCCCTCCGCCGGGCAGCTCACGATCAGCTTCCGCTCCCGGTACAGCTTCGCGCCGCCCACCGGGACGTCGGCCGCCGCACCCAGGTCCACCGGAGCCGTGGGAGTCGCGGGGGTGTCGCCACCGCTGTCGGTCGCGGTCGAGCAGGCCGCGAGGGTGAGCCCGGCACCGGCTGCCCCTGCGAGCGCCGCGGCGCCCTTCAGGACGGTGCGGCGGGCGGCGGGCTGCGGCGCGGACATGCGGTTCTCCAGGCGGTGCGGGGGCGGGGCGGCCGTTGGGGGCCGTGCGCGGCTGCGGCCGGGGAGTCGGCCGGAGCTCCGGCGCACCCGACGATACCGGCGCCGATGGGGTAGCTTCCCCCGCGTGATCGTCGTCGGCGGAGAAGCCCTCATCGACCTGGTGCCCGCGGCGCGGCCGCCGGGCGCGCTGCTGCCGAGACCGGGCGGCGGCCCGTACAACACCGCCCTCGCGCTGGGGCGGCTCGGCGCCGAGGCCGCCTTCTGCTCCCGGGTCTCGGCCGACGGCTTCGGCGAGAGCCTGCTGTCCGGGCTGCGGGCGGCCGGGGTGGACCTCTCGCTGGTCCAGCGCGGCCCGGAGCCGACCACCCTCGCCGTGCCCTCGCTGGCCCCGGACGGCTCGGCCTCGTACGGCTTCTACGTCGAGGGCACCGCGGACCGGCTGTTCACGCTGCCGCCCGCCCTCCCCGACGGCGTACGGGCCCTCGCGCTCGGGACCTGCTCCCTGGTCCTGGAGCCCGGGGCGAGCGCGTACGAGGCCCTGCTGCGCCGGGAGTCGCGGCGCGGGCTGCTGACCCTGCTGGACCCCAACATCCGGCCGGCGCTGATCGCGGACCCGGCGGGGTACCGCGCCCGGTTCCGGGAGCGGCTGCTGCCGTACACCTCGGTGCTCAAGCTGTCGGAGGAGGACGCGGCCTGGCTGGGCGGCGGCGTCGGCGACTGGCTGGCGGCGGGGCCTTCGGCGGTGGTGCTGACCAGGGGCGCGGCGGGCCTGACCGTCTGGACGCGGGACGGCGGGGAGTGCTCGGTTCCGGCCCGCCGGGTCGGCGTGGTGGACACGATCGGGGCGGGCGACACCGTCAACGCGGCCCTGCTGCACCGCCTCGCGGGCACGGCGGCCCCTCCGCGCGATGCGGTGGACTCCCACGGGGTGGACCGGGGAGGGGTGGAGCGGGGAGGGGTGGACTGGCGCGGGGTGGACTGGCCGGACGTCCTGGCGTACGCCGCGCACGCCTCCGCGCTGACCTGCACCCGGGCGGGGGCCGAGCCCCCGTACGCGGCGGAGCTCTGACGCCTCAGCGCAGCGCGGCCCAGACGGTCCGGGCCACGGCGGGGGCGAACTCCTCCACCGGAGCGACCGCTTCGGCACCGGAGAAGTGCAGGAAGAACGCGCGCTGGAAACAGGCGCCGAGCAGCAGGGCGGCCGCGGTGACCGGGTCGGCGTCGGGCCGCAGCCTGCCCGCGTCCCGCTCCCGAAGCAGCCGGGCGGCGAGGGCCTCCAGGACCACGTGCGGACCGGCGCCGATCTGCCGGACCCCCTCGCGGTGGCGGGTGAGCAGGGCGGGCTCGGCGAACAGCGCGGCGGCCATGGGCAGGGCGTCGGCGTAGAAGAGCGAGGCGTGCCGGGCGATGGCCGTGAGCACCTCCTCGACCCCGCGCTCCCCGGATTCGGCGCGCAGGGCGGCCATCAGGGGCCCGGCGTTGGGCGTGCGCTCCATCAGCACCCGGACGAACAGCTCCTCCTTGTTCGTGAAGTGCTTGTAGAGCGCCGCCTCCGAACAGCCGGCCCCGCGGGCGATGGCCTTGGTGGTGGCGCTGGCGAGCCCGCTCGTGCGCATCAGCGTCTCCGCGGCGTCGAGCAGGCGCTCGGGGGTGGAACGGCTTGACTTCGGGGTGAGCATGCGCTCACCCTAAAGGAGAACAGGGGTGAGTAAGCACTCACCCACCCCGAGCGGGGCGGGAGCCAGGCATGAAGATCACGGTGTTCGGAGCGACGGGCGGAGTCGGCCGGGAGGTGGTCGCCCAAGCCCTGGCCGCGGGCCACGAGGTGACGGCGGTCGTCCGCGACCCGGCCCGGCTGGGGGTGGCGGCGCACGACCGGCTCGACGTGGCCGTCGTACCCGACCTGACGGACGAGAACGCGCTGGCGCCGGTGCTGGCGGGCCGGTCGGCGGTGGTGTCGGCGCTCGGCGCGGGCAGCAACAAGCAGGCGAAGGCCGCCCCCGTGACCGGGCCCGCCGTACGGGCCGTCCTCGCGGCGATGGACCGCGCGGGCGTGAGCCGCCTGTCGGTGGTCAGCGCGGCCCCGCTGGGCCCGGACGTGCCGGGCGACGGCGTCCTCACGCGGACGGTGCTCCTGCCGGTCCTGCGGCGGGCCCTGCGGGACCTGTACGCGGACCTGGCGGTCATGGAGGCGGCGGTCTGCGCCAGCTCCGCCGAGTGGACGGTGGTCCGCCCGCCGCGGCTGCTGAACCGCCCCGGCACCGGCGCGTACCGCCGCGTGATCGGCGCCAACGTCCCGGCCGGCCGCGTCATCCCCCGCGCGGACGTGGCCCACGCCCTGCTGGCGAGCCTGACGGACCCCGCGACCTTCCGCCGCGCGGTGGGCGTGGCCACCTGACCCCGGCGCTCGCTCGGACCGTCGTACGCGCCGGGCGCGGGCCCGCCGCCGGATCTCACACCGGCGCCGACGACGGAGGGGCGACCGCGGTGGGAATGACGACGGAGGGGCCCGGCCGCCAGGCCGGGGCCCATCCGTCCGGGCGCACGCCCCCGCAAGCCCGCCCGGGCCCGGCGCGGCGGCCCGGCTACGCCTTGCGCGCCCGCGTGGCCGTCTTCTTCGCCGGCACCGCCGTCTTCTTGACGGCCGCCTTCTTCGCCGGAGCCGCGGCCTTCTTCGCGGGAGCCTTCTTGACCGCCGCCTTCGTGGCCGCCGCCTTCGTGGCCGGGGACTTCTTCGCCACCGGCCTCGCCGGGGGCGCCGCGGCGTCGGAGACCCGGTCCGCTCCCAGGATGTCCCGCAGGAACTTGCCCGTGTGGCTGGCGCCCACCGAGGCGACCTGCTCCGGGGTGCCCTCGGCCACGACCAGACCGCCGCCGTAACCACCTTCGGGGCCCATGTCGATGACCCAGTCGGCGGTCTTGATGACGTCGAGGTTGTGCTCGATGACGATCACCGAGTTCCCCTTGTCCACCAGCCCCGACAGCACCTTGATCAGCTTCGAGATGTCCTCGAAGTGCAGACCCGTCGTCGGCTCGTCGAGCACGTACACCGTCCGGCCCGTCGACCGCTTCTGCAGCTCCGAGGCCAGCTTGACGCGCTGCGCCTCACCGCCCGACAGCGTCGGCGCGGACTGGCCGATCCGCACGTACCCGAGCCCCACCTCGTTCAGCGTCTTCAGGTGGCGCGCGATCGTCGGCACCGCCTCGAAGAAGCCCAGCGCCTCCTCGATCGGCATGTTGAGGACTTCCGCGATGGACTTGCCCTTGTAGTGGACCTCCAGCGTCTCCCGGTTGTACCGGTCGCCGTGGCAGACCTCGCACGGGACGTAGACGTCCGGGAGGAAGTTCATCTCGATCTTGATCGTGCCGTCGCCGGAGCAGTTCTCACAGCGGCCGCCCTTGACGTTGAAGGAGAAGCGGCCCGGCAGGTAGCCGCGCACCTTCGCCTCCATGGTCTCGGCGAAGAGCCTGCGCACGTGGTCGAAGACACCGGTGTACGTCGCCGGGTTGGACCGCGGGGTCCGGCCGATCGGCGACTGGTCGACGTGGACGACCTTGTCCACGAGGTCGTCGCCCTCCACCCGCGTGTGGCGGCCGGGCACCGACCGGGCGCCGTTCAGCTCGCGGGCCAGGTGGGTGTAGAGGATGTCGTTGACCAGCGTCGACTTTCCCGATCCGGAGACGCCGGTGACCGCGGTGAGCACGCCCAGCGGGAAGGACACGTCGATGTCCCGCAGGTTGTTCTCCTTGGCACCGTGGACGGTCAGCCTGCGCTCCCCGTTCACGGGCCGGCGCACGTCCGGCAGCGGGATGGCACGCTTCCCGGACAGGTACTGCCCGGTGATCGACTCGGGGTTCTTCAGCAGGTCCTTCAGCGAACCGCTGTGCACCACCTTGCCGCCGTGCTCGCCCGCGCCCGGGCCGATGTCGACGACCCAGTCGGCCACCTTGATGGTGTCCTCGTCGTGCTCGACGACGATGAGCGTGTTGCCCATGTCGCGCAGCCGCACCAGCGTCTCGATCAGCCGGTGGTTGTCCCGCTGGTGCAGGCCGATGGAGGGTTCGTCCAGGACGTACAGCACGCCGACCAGGCCGGAGCCGATCTGGGTGGCGAGCCGGATGCGCTGGGCCTCGCCGCCCGAGAGGGTGCCGGCGGCGCGGTTGAGCGACAGGTAGTCGAGACCGACGTCCACGAGGAAGCGGAGCCGCTCGTTGACCTCCTTCAGGACCCGCTCGGCGATCTTCTTGTCGCGGGCGTCGAGCTTCATCCGGCCGAGGAAGTCCGCGCACTCGCTGATCGACATGGCCGCGACCTCGGCGATGGACTTCTCCATGACCGTGACCGCGAGGACGATCGGCTTCAGGCGGGTGCCGTCACAGGTCGGGCAGGGCACCTCGCGCATGTAGCCCTCGAAGCGCTCGCGGCTCGCGTCGCTCTCCGACTCCGAGTGCCGCCGCTTGACGAACGGCACGGCGCCCTCGAAGGCCGTCGTGTACGCCCGCTCCCGGCCGTACCGGTTGCGGTAGCGGACCTCGATCTGCGTCTTGTGCCCGTACAGCAGGGCCTTCTTCGCGCGCAGCGGCAGTCCGGCCCACGCGATGTCCGTCCGGAAACCCAGTTCCGTGGCGAGCGCGCCGACCAGCCGCTGGAAGTAGTCCTTGGTGTGGCCGAGCGACCACGGCGAGACCGCGCCCTCGTCGAGGGACTTGTCCTCGTCGGGGACGATCAGCTCCGGGTCCACCTCCATGCGCGTACCGATGCCGGTGCACTCGGGGCAGGCGCCGAAGGGCGAGTTGAAGGAGAAGGAGCGGGGCTCCAGCTCCTCGAAGGACAGGTCGTCGTACGGACAGTAGAGGTGCTCGGAGTACATCCGCTCACGCTCCGGGTCGTCCTCGGCGAGGTCGACGAAGTCCAGGATGACCATGCCGCCGGAGAGACCGAGGGCGGTCTCCACCGAGTCGGTCAGCCGGCGCTTGGCGCTGTCCTTGACGGTGAGGCGGTCGATGACCACCTCGATGGTGTGCTTCTCCTGCTTCTTCAGCACGGGCGGCTCGGAGAGCTGGATGGTCTCCCCGTCCACCCGCGCCCGGCTGTAGCCCTTGGTCTGGAGGTCGGCGAACAGGTCGACGAACTCGCCCTTGCGCTCGCGCACCAGGGGCGAGAGGACCTGGAAGCGGCTGCCCTCGGGAAGCGCGAGCACCTTGTCGACGATCGCCTGCGGCGACTGGCGCGAGATGGGGCGGCGGCACTCGGGGCAGTGCGGCTTGCCGATGCGGGCGAAGAGGAGGCGGAGGTAGTCGTAGACCTCCGTGATGGTGCCCACGGTGGAGCGGGGGTTGCGCGAGGTCGACTTCTGGTCGATCGAGACGGCCGGGGAGAGACCCTCGATGAAGTCGACGTCGGGCTTGTCCATCTGCCCGAGGAACTGGCGGGCGTACGACGAGAGCGACTCGACGTAGCGGCGCTGGCCCTCGGCGAAGATCGTGTCGAAGGCCAGGGAGGACTTGCCCGACCCGGAGAGTCCGGTGAAGACGATGAGTGAGTCGCGGGGCAGGTCGAGCGAGACATTCTTGAGGTTGTGCTCGCGAGCGCCACGAACGATGAGACGGTCGGTCACGCCGGTCCGCACCTTTCTTGAGAGAGCGGGGACGGGCCCCCGTCCCAGGGTATGGGGGGCGCCTCTGCGATGGAGTGGAGCTGGACTTCCGAGCGTATAGCACGCACATTCGATTTACGGCACTCCGGAGACCGCTTCACCCGATCGTGTGGCCGCGGGCCGGCGGCCACTAGGCTCGCCGCCATGACTGATCATGTGGACGACCTGCGATCTGTACGTGAGGCGACGGACCGGCTGCTGACCGCCGTCGCCAAACTGGACAACGCCGCCCTGGCCGGGGAGTCACACCTCCCCGGCTGGACCCGCGGTCACGTCGTGGCCCATCTCGCGCGAAACGCCGACGCCCTCGTGAACGTCTTCGAGGGACGTCCGATGTACGAGAGCGCCGCCGCACGCGACGCGGACATCGAGCGCGACTCCGGTCGGCCCCTGGAAGAACAACTGCCGGACCTCCGTGATTCCGGGGCCGCCTTCCTCGCCACCACCGAGCCCCGCCAGGACTGGTCCCGCACGGTCGAGCTGCGCAACGGCGTGACCGACCTCGCCGCCAACGTGCCCTTCCGCCGCCTCGTCGAGGTCGAGCTGCACCACGTCGACCTGAACATCGGCTACGAGCTCTCCGACCTCCCGGACGAGTTCACCGGCCGCGAGATCGCCTTCCTCGCCGACCGCTGGTCCAGCCGCCCCGAGGTGCCCCCGACGGCGCTGGCCACGGCCGACGGCCGCACCTGGCGCACCGGCTCCGCGGGCGATCCGGCGGTCACCGTGACGGGCACCGCCGCCGCCCTCCTGGCCTGGCTGGCCGGGCGCGGCGACAAGGGCGCGTCCCTCGCCGCGGCGGGCGGCCCCCTGCCCACGCTCCCCCCGCTCTAGGATTGCCGTCATGACGTACAGCGGAGCGGTCAAGGTCGGCGGTCCGGCCGACGTGCACGAACTCGCGGACCTGATGATTTCCAAGGTTGCGGTGGGCGGGATGAACAACAACGCCTATCTGCTGCGCTGCCGGGCCACCGGTGAGCAGCTCCTGATCGACGCGGCCGCCGAGGCGGACACGCTGCTGAGCCTGATCGGCGACGACGGCATCGCGTCCGTCGTCACCACCCACCGCCACGACGACCACTGGGGCGCGCTCCAGGCGGTCGTCGAGGCGACCGGTGCGCGGACGTACGCGGGCGAGGACGACGCCGAGGGCATCCCGGTGGCGACCGACGTGCGCGTCGCGGACGGGGACACCGTGCGCGTCGGCCGGGTCTCGCTCACGGCGCGGCGCCTGGTCGGTCACACCCCCGGTTCGATCGCGCTGATCTACGACGACCCGCACGGGCACCCCCACGTGTTCACCGGCGACTGCCTCTTCCCGGGCGGCGTCGGCAACACCTCGGGCGACGCGGCGGCCTTCGTGCGCCTCATCGACGACGTCCAGCACAAGCTCTTCGAGCAGTTGCCGGACGAGACCTGGGTCTACCCGGGGCACGGCAACGACACCACGCTCGGAGCCGAGCGGCCGCACCTCGCCGAGTGGCGCGAGCGCGGCTGGTAGACCGGAATCCGTCAACTTCGGTACGCGATGCACTCCTTCCGGTCGCTCCTGACCGAAAGCACCCCCTGAGAGACGGGGAGGGGGTATCTGCTGCACCATGCAACAGGACCCTTCCCCGCCCTCGCCCCCCTCCTCCGCCGCGCGGCTCACCAAGGCCCCGCCGGCCCCGGGGGCCCCACCGCCGCCGGGCTCCGGACGCGGCAGACGCGCCGGGCACCGGCCCGGCATGCTGCGGCTCGCCACGGCCTCGCTGGCCGGAACCGCCATCGAGTTCTACGACTTCTTCATCTACGGGACGGCCGCGGCCCTCGTCCTGGGCCCGCTGTTCTTCCCGTCCTTCTCCCCCCTGGCCGGGACCCTCGCCGCCTTCGGCACCTTCGGCGTCGGTTTCCTCGCCCGTCCGCTGGGCTCCGCGGTCTTCGGCCACATCGGCGACCGTTACGGCAGGCGACCGGTGCTCCTCGGCTCCCTGCTGCTCACCGGCGCGGCCACGGTCGCCGTCGGCTGCGTGCCGACGTACGGCTCGATCGGGATCGCCGCGCCCCTGCTGCTGCTCCTGCTGCGCTTCCTCCAGGGGCTCGGGCTCGGCGGCGAGTGGGGCGGCGCGGTGCTGCTGACCGCCGAGCACGCCCCCGAGCGGCGGCGCGGGCTGTGGTCGAGCTTCCCCCAGATCGGGCCCTCGGTCGGCTTCCTGCTGGCCAACGGCATCATCCTGGCACTGTCGGCCACCCTGACCGACGCCCAGTTCACGTCCTGGGGCTGGCGGGTGCCGTTCTGGGCCGCCGGCGTACTGGCCCTGGCCGGGCTGTGGCTGCGCCGCTCCGTGGAGGAGACCCCCGAGTTCCTCGCGCTGGCCCAGACCGGCGGCCGGGCGCAGGCCCCGCTCGCCGAGGTGGTGCGCGGGCACTGGCGGCTGCTCCTGCTGACCGGCGGGGCGCTGGCCGTGGCGTACGCCGTGTTCTACGCGGTGACCACCTGGTCCCTCGCGTACGCCACCGAGCACCTGGACGTGGGCCGTACCACGATGCTGGCCTGCATCATGGCCGCCGTGGCGGTGAAGGGGGTCGCGACGCCGCTGCTGGGCATGCTCGGCGACCGCTACGGCCGCAGGCCGCTGTGCCTGATCGGCTGCACGGCCTGCCTGCTGTGGATGTTCCCGCTGGTGGCCCTGTTGCGCACGGCCGACCCGCTGCTGATGACGGTGGGCTTCGGCGTGGCCCTGCTCGGCATGGTGACGATGTTCTCGGTGGCGGGCGCCTACCTCCCCGAGCTGTACGCGCCGCACATCCGCTGCACCGGGGCGGCCGTCGGCTACAACCTCGGCGGTGTGCTGGGCGGCGCCCTGACCCCGATAGTGGCGACGGCGCTCGCGAACGGCTCCGGCCCGCCCTGGGCGGTCGCGGTGTACCTGACCGGGGTGGCCCTGGTCAGCCTGGCCTGCTTCGCGCTTCTGCCGGAGACGAACCCGCTGGTGGTACGGACACGGGCGGGGACAGCCGAAGCGGCCGCCCCCGCATAGCCTGCGAAGGCGGCCGCCGGACTCCGTGCGCCGCTGTTACGCGTCGACGCTCCTGTCCTCGCTCCTGCCCTCCTCATGGGCGGCGGCCTCGGCCGCCGCCTGCTTCTTGGAGGCGATCAGGCTGGTGATCGTGGTGATGACCAGGACGCCGCAGATCACGCCCAGCGAGACCGGGATGGAGATCACCGGTACGTGCACGCCGGACTCGTGGAGGGCGTGCAGCACCAGCTTGACGCCGATGAACCCGAGGATGATCGACAGGCCGTAGCTGAGGTGGACCAGCTTCTTGAGCAGGCCGCCGATGAGGAAGTACAGCTGACGCAGACCCATGAGGGCGAAGGCGTTGGCGGTGAAGACGATGTACGGGTCCTGGGTGAGGCCGAAGATCGCGGGGATCGAGTCCAGGGCGAACAGCACGTCGGTGGTGCCGATGGCGAGCATGACGACCATCAGCGGGGTCATGATGCGCTTGCCGTTGCTCTGGATGAAGAGCTTGGTGCCGTGGTAGCGGTCGGCGACGCCGAACTTCTTCTCGACGGACTTCAGGAGGCGGTTCTCCTCGAACTCCTCCTCGTCCTCGTCCTTGCGGGCCTCCTGGATCAGCTTCCACGCCGTGTAGATGAGGAACGCGCCGAAGATGTAGAAGACCCACGAGAAGCTGGCGATGATCGCGGCGCCCGCGGCGATGAAGATCGCGCGCAGCACCAGGGCGATCAGTACGCCGATGAGCAGCACCCGCTGCTGGAGGTGGGAGGGGACCGCGAACTTCGCCATGATCAGGACGAAGACGAACAGGTTGTCGACGCTCAGGGACTTCTCGGTGATGAAGCCCGCGAAGAACTCCTGCGAGGCCTGGCCGTTGCCGAAGAACCACAGGCCGAGGCCGAAGAGAACGGCGAGGACGATCCAGACGACCGTCCAGGTGCCGGCTTCCTTGATCGATACGTCGTGCGGTTTGCGGCCGATGAAGAAATCGGCGCCGATGAGAACGGACAGACCGAGAATGGTCAGTGCCCACAGGGCCCAGGAAACTTCCATGGTGAATACGCCTCCGGCGGATGGCTCAGCACTTCGTCAGCGTCATCGCTGCCGGAGGTCTCTTCCACCCGGGCGGCCTGGAGGCCGTGGGCCGACGCCCCGGGACCGATTGCAGTCCGTATTGACGGGCACGCCGTAGCAGGAAAGCAGGAATACTCCCCTCCGCGCTCACCAGGGTACCCGCCCGGGCCGGAAAAGGTAAAGGGACTACCAAGGACTGGTCATAGGACGGTCTAGGGACCGGCCGCCGCGGGGTCGGCCCCGCTCAGGGGCGACTGGTGCGGCGGGCCTCCGCGATCAGCCTGAGTGCCTGCTCAAGGACTTGACTGCCCTGCGGGGGCAGGTCCGGCTCGAACGTCCAGGCGTGCCGCACCCAGGGGTCGGCGAGATGGTCGTCCGGCACCGGCGACAACCGCATCAGCGATCGCCACAGCGGGTCCAGCAGCGGACCGTAGGCCGAAGCCTCGTCACGGTCCGCGACCATCAGCAGGTGCACGCCGACCGCCGGACCCTCGTCGGCGAGGTAGCGCAACCGGGTGACGGCCCGGTCGTCGAACCCGTGCGGGAAGTCGTGCACGATCAGCAGCTGCTCGGCGGTGTCCACGTCCGCGGGGAGGTCCTCGGGGGCGCCGGCCCGCAGCGCCATCTGTACGAGGTCCACCCGGCGGGTCAGCGCGGCCAGGGTCTGCGTGACCCCGGCGGCTCCGGCCGCGGGCGGCGCGGCCAGCACTCCGGCCCGGACGAGGGGCGCCAGGGAAGCGGCTCCGGCCCCGGCCGCGTCGATGACGTGGACGGAGAACCGGTCGCCGGGGTGGACCGCGAGGAGCCGCGCCGCGTAGGCGACGGCCATGTCCATGGCCGCCCGGCGCAGCCGGTCGGTGTCCATGGCCATCGCGGCCTCGGAGCCGGTGCGGCCGTTGTCGATCCACAGTCCGCGCTCGAGCGGGACCCTGGCCAGCATGGGGATGCGCAGATCGGGCCGCTCGGGCAGGTGCAGGTCGCCCAGGCGCAGGGCCAGCGGGTTCTCCCCGGGGATGCGGTGGCCGTGCCAGACGGGATTGTCCCAGCGGGCGTACGCGGCGGGCAGCGCGGGCTCGACGACCTCGCACTCGGCGACCAGCTGGCCGAGGTCCCGGTCCAGGACGGCACGGGCCTGGGCGACGAGGTCGTCGCGGCGGGCCCGCGCGGTGTCGCGGGCCGCGTTGCCGGAGCCGCCGAGGCGGTGGCGCGGGTCGGACAGGGCCGCGTCGAGCTCGCGGTCCATCCGGGAGTCGGCGAACTCGACGGCGCTGCGATAGGCGGCGACCGAGCGGGCCAGGTCCTCGAACATGCCCCAGACCTGGTTGTAGAGCCGCTCCTCCATGGACCAGCCGTCGGCGTCGCCGGCGACCGGGCGCGGGGGCTGTCCGGGCTCGGCCGGCGCGGCGGCCCGGGGGGCCGGCTCGGGCGGCTCGGTGCTGCCGGGGCGGCGGCGCGGGTGCACGTAGCTGAGGGTGCCGGGGCCGAGCGTCGGCGGGGAGGCGTCACCGCCGGCCGCGGGGCCCGGCGTACCGGCGTACGGGCTCCCCGAGGCGGGAAGCGGGTCCGGCGGCTCGGGGGCGGGGGCGGGCGCCTCGTCGGGGGCCCGCGGGGAGCCCAGGTCGCGGACCAGGGTCGGCATGGCGGCGAGGGTGGGGTCGCTCTCGCCGGTGCGCGCGGCCGTCCGCAGCGCGGCGGCGGCGAGCGCGGCTGCCTCGGGGGCCGGCAGTCCGCCGTCGGCCAGCAGGGCGCCGAGGCCCTCGGCGTACCCCTGGCCGACCGCGCGGACCTTCCAGGCGCCCTGGCGCCGGTAGAACTCCAGCGCCACGACGGCGGTTTCGCCGTCCAGCCCCGTCAGGGTGTAGCCGGCGAGTTCGGTGCCCTCCGGGTCGGCGACGGCCACGTACGGGGCCGGGACCGCGCCGAAGCGCACCGGGCCGCCGGGCGGCAGCACCAGCACCACGCCGACCGTGTGGACGGCCGTGGGAACGGCGTCGAGGTCGACGGGGAAGGCGTGCCGCTCGGCGATCTCCTCCGGTGAGCGGACACCGGGGAGCGACGGGGCGCCCGGGTGCGTCAGTGCCTCCGGGCCGCAGAACCGGCCCCGTTCGTCGGCGAGCGAGGCCAGGGCGAGCACGGGTGTGCCCGCCGAGACCCTGATCTCCACCCGGCTGTGGGACACGGGGTGGTTCTGCCCCCGGACCAGTTCGGCCGTCATCGTGCAGCCCCTCCCCCGTGCCTTCTTCTCTTGTCCGGTACTGCTACAGGTGCGGCAGGATCGACGGCATGAGGTCCTGGAAGGTGCGGCCGTTGGCCGGGTTCCCGAGGGCCGTCATCTGCCAGCCGGTGCCCACGCGGGACACCTTCGCCATGATCTGCGCGGTGTACTGGCCACCGCCGTCGAGGGTGTACCGGGCCATCTCCTGGCCGTTGGTCTCGTCGACGATGCGGCAGAACGCGTTCTGCACCTCCTGGAACGTCTGGCCGGTGAACGAGTTCACCGTGAAGACGATCTGGTCGATGTGCACCGGCACGCGCTGCAGGTCGACGAGGATCGACTCGTCGTCCCCGCCCTGGCCGACGCCGCCGACGAGGTTGTCACCGGTGTGCCGGACCGAGCCGTCGTCGCTCTGCAGGTGCCGGAAGAAGACCACGTCCACCGGCTGCTTGTCGGCGAAGAGCACCGCCGACGCGTCCAGGTCGATCTCCCTGGTCCGCGAGCCGAACAGCCCGCGGCGCTTCGCCGCCTGCCAGCCGAGGCCCATCCGGACCGCGGTCAGCGTGCCCCCGTCCGCCTTCTGCAGACTGATGGCCTGACCCTTGGTCATGTTGACCGTCACTCGCTGTCCCCTCTCCATGGCCCGCCCCGACATCGGGCGCGCAACGTGTACCCGCGGCTGTGCACCAACCCTACTGACAGGGTCCGGGTCAGGCGAGGCCCGCTTCCTTCATCTGCCTCAGCTCCTTCTTCAGCTCGCCCACCTCGTCCCGGATCCGGGCGGCCACCTCGAATTGCAGCTCGGCCGCCGCACCGCGCATCCGCTCGGTCATCTGCTCGATGAGCGCGGCCAGTTCGGCGGCCGGGCGGTCGGTGAGCACCTCGCCGGACCGGGCTCCCCCGGCCCCCTTCGCGCCCTTCGTCCCCTTGCCCGCCGCGGCCCGGCCGGCCGTGCCGCCGAGCGCCGGGACCGGCGCCTTGGCCCCCTTGGTGTCCTTCGCCTGCCGGTATCCGGTGCCGAGGAGCTCCTCGGTGTCCAGTTCCTCGCGGGCGATGGTGGCGACGATGTCGTTGATCTTCTTGCGCAGCGGCTGCGGGTCGATGCCGTGGGCCGTGTTGTAGGCGACCTGCTTCTCGCGGCGCCGGTTGGTCTCGTCGATCGCCTGCGCCATCGCCGGGGTGATGCTGTCCGCGTACATGTGGACCTGGCCGGACACGTTGCGCGCCGCGCGGCCGATCGTCTGGATCAGCGAGGTGCCCGAGCGCAGGAAGCCCTGCTTGTCGGCGTCGAGGATCGCCACGAGGGAGACCTCGGGCAGGTCCAGGCCCTCGCGGAGCAGGTTGATGCCGACCAGCACGTCGTACTCGCCGGCCCGCAGCTCGCGCAGCAGCTCGATGCGGCGCAGGGTGTCCACGTCGCTGTGCAGGTAGCGGACCTGGATGCCGAGCTCCAGGAAGTAGTCGGTGAGGTCCTCGGACATCTTCTTGGTGAGGGTGGTCACCAGGACGCGCTCGTCCTTCTCGACCCGCAGGCGGATCTCGTGCACCAGGTCGTCGATCTGGCCCTCGGTGGGCTTGACGACGACCTCGGGGTCGATGAGGCCGGTGGGGCGGATGATCTGCTCGACGAATCCGTCGCCCCGGGAGAGCTCGTACTTGCCGGGGGTGGCCGACAGGTAGACGGTCTGGCCGATGCGCTCCTGGAACTCTTCCCACTTCAGCGGACGGTTGTCGAGCGCGGAGGGCAGCCGGAACCCGTGGTCGACCAGGGTCCGCTTGCGCGAGGCGTCCCCCTCGTACATCGCGCCGATCTGGGGGACGGTGACGTGCGACTCGTCGATGACGAGGAGGAAGTCCTCGGGGAAGTAGTCGATGAGGGTGTTGGGCGCCGTGCCACGCTCGCGGTCGTCCATGTGCAGCGAGTAGTTCTCGATGCCGGAGCACGACCCGATCTGGCGCATCATCTCCAGGTCGTAGGTGGTGCGCATGCGCAGCCGCTGGGCCTCCAGCATCTTGCCCTGCTTCTCCAGCTCGGCGAGGCGTGCGGTCAGCTCGGCCTCGATGCCGCGGACCGCCTTCTCCATGCGCTCGGGGCCGGCGACGTAGTGGCTGGCGGGGAAGACGTACAGCTCCCGGTCCTCGCTGATGACCTCGCCGGTCAGCGGGTGCAGCGTGGACAGGGCCTCGATCTCGTCACCGAACATCTCGATGCGGACCGCGAGTTCCTCGTAGACCGGGAAGATCTCGATGGTGTCGCCGCGCACCCGGAAGGTGCCGCGGGTGAAGGCCACGTCGTTGCGCGTGTACTGGATGTCGACGAAACGGCGCAGCAGCTGGTCCCGGTCGAACTCCTCCCCCACCTTGAGGGAGACCATCCGGTCGACGTACTCCTGCGGGGTGCCGAGGCCGTAGATGCAGGACACGGAGGCGACGACGATGACGTCGCGCCGGGTGAGGAGCGAGTTCGTCGCGGAGTGGCGCAGCCGCTCCACCTCCTCGTTGATCGAGGAGTCCTTCTCGATGTACGTGTCCGACTGCGGTACGTATGCCTCGGGCTGGTAGTAGTCGTAGTACGACACGAAGTACTCGACGGCGTTGTTCGGCAGGAGCTCGCGGAACTCGTTCGCCAGCTGGGCGGCGAGGGTCTTGTTCGGCGCCATGACCAGGGTGGGGCGCTGGAGCTTCTCGATCATCCACGCGGTGGTCGCCGACTTGCCGGTGCCGGTCGCGCCCAGCAGGACGACGTCCTTCTCACCTGCCCGGACGCGCTTCTCCAGCTCGGCGATGGCCGCCGGCTGGTCGCCGCTGGGCTGGTAGGAACTGACGACCTCGAAAGGCGCCACCGTGCGTTCGATCTTCGATACGGGCCGCATGGGTCAACCGTACGACCCGCCACTGACACTCACGCAAAAGGCGCGGGTCCGCGCGCTCCGGCGGGTCCGGCGAGTCTGCGCGGGTCTGGTCCGTTTGTCGTAGTTCGGTGGCGGCCCGGTGATCTTCGACGCCATGATCGCCGTGAAAGAGATCTCCGTGAAGTGCACCGCCGCCACGTCTTCCGCTCCGCGCCCGTTCGTGCCAGGAGCAGGGTTCACGACCCGAGGAGAACGCACATGTACGTCGTCCGACCCGCCGCCGCGGCAGCCGCCGCCTTCCTGGGCTTCACCCTCACCGTGCTCGGCGGGACATCCTCCACCGCAGCCTCCCCGTCCCTCCCGTCCCGCCCGGCGGCTCCCCGAGCCGCCGCCGACGTGTTCGCGACCCCCGTGGTGTACGCCCACCGGGGGGCCTCGGCGTACGCGCCGGAGAACACCCTCGACGCCGTCGACCTGGCCATGCACCTGGGCTTCGACTGGGTCGAGAACGACGTGCAGCGCACCGGCGACGGCGAGCTGGTGGTGATCCACGACGACACCCTGGCCCGGACCACCGACGTCGAGGAGGTGTTCCCCGACCGCAAGCCGTGGCGGGTCAGGGACTTCACGGCGGCGGAGATCTCCCGGCTGGACGCGGGCAGCTGGTTCGGCGACGAGTTCGCGGGCGCCCGGGTTCCCACCCTGCGGCAGTACCTCGACCGGGTGCAGCGCAATCAGCAGCGGCTCCTGCTGGAGATCAAGAAGCCGGAGCTCTACCCCGGGATCGAGGCGGAGACCCTGAAGGTGCTGGGTGCGGCCGGCTGGCTCGACCCGGGCCACGTCTCGACGCGCCTGGTGGTGCAGAGCTTCAGCGCCGACAGCGTCCGCACGGTGCACGAGCTGCGGCCGGACCTCGTGACGGCCTTCCTCGGCACGCCCTCGGTGACGGACCTGCCGCTGTACGCGAAGTTCACCGACCGGATCAACCCGTGGCACACCACGATCTCGGCGGACTGGGTCGCCGCGGTGCACGGCCTGCTGGGCGCCCACGGCCGGACGATGGAGGTGGACACCTGGATCGTGGACGACGCGGCGACGGCCCGCAAGGTCCGGGACATGGGGGTGGACGGGATCATCACCAACGCGCCGGACGTGGTCCGGGAAGCGGTCGACTTCTTCTGACCTTCCGACCGTGCCGGGGCGGGGGTGGGGGCGGGGGCAGGGCGGGGGTGGGGGCGGGTCCCGAGGCCGTCGCCGGGGTTGTCGGTGGCGCGACGTACGGTGAACGAGTGGACACCACCGTGGGCGGTACCGACAGCACCGAGCGGCCCCGCGGGCCGCGCCTCGAATGGACCGTCGTCTCCAGCGACATCGGCCCCCTGCTCCTGGCCGCGACCCCGGAGGGACTGGTCCGGGTCGAGTTCCACGCCGGGCCGGACCGGGTCGACGCGATGATCGGCCCGCTCGTCTCCCGGCTCGGCGCCGACGCGCGGCGTCCGGCGCCGGGCGCGGAAGTGCTGCTGGCGGAGCCCGTCCGCCAGCTCCGGGCGTACTTCTCCGGCGCCCTGCGGCGGTTCGATCTGCCGCTGGACTGGCGGCTCAGCTCCGGCTTCAACCGGCAGGTGCTCCAGGAACTGGACCGTTCCGTGCCGTACGGGGCGGTCGTCGGGTACGGGGAACTGGCCGCCCGGGTCGGCCAGCCCGGCGCCGCCCAGGCCGTGGGCAACGCCATGGGCTCGAATCCACTGCCGCTGGTGGTGGCCTGTCACCGGGTCGTGGAGAACGACGGGGGCATCGGGGGCTTCGGCGGCGGGGTGGAGACCAAGCGCCTGCTGCTCGCCCTGGAGGGCGTCCTGCCGCAGCCCCTGTTCTGACGGTCCGGGGCCCGGACCCCGGACCGGGGGCGGGGAGCGGGCCGGGAGTGGGGACCAGGCCCCGGAGAGGAACGGAGCCCGGGCAGCGGGCACGGGGCAGCGGGACGTGCAGCGGATCCGGGACGGAGTCCCGGCGGCGGATCCGGGGCGGAGTCCCGGCCGCGGATCCGGGGCGGTGCCGGGGTGTTCCGGGCCCGCCGCCGTCCCTGTTCCGCGCCGGGGAGCGGGGTGCGAGACTGCCGCGGTGACCTCTGCCTCCGCCGCTCCCGCCGCCGCACCCGAGCCCGTCCCGCAGCCCTGTCCGGGGTGCGCCGCGTGACCTCCTCGCCCCGTACCGACCGGACCGCTGCGCCCGTCGCCCCGGCGGACCTGGACCGGCTGCGGCGCCGCACCACCGGGGTGCTGATCGCCGGCCAGGTGCTCGGCGGGCTCGGCGTGCCGATCAGCATCGCCCTGGCGCCCGTCCTCGCCACCGAGGTCAGCGGGACCGAGGCCCTGTCCGGGCTCGCCTCCACCGCCTCGGTGGTGGGCACCGCCCTCCTCTCGCTCCCCCTCGCCGCGCTGATGACCGCGCGCGGCCGCCGGCCCGGCCTGGTCCTCGCGTACGCGATCGGCGCGGCGGGCGCGGCCCTCGTCGTCCTCGCCGCCACCGTCCGGAACTTCCCCCTGCTGCTGCTCGGCATGGCCGCCTTCGGCGCCGCCTCCTCGGCCAACCTCCAGGCCCGGTTCGCCGCCGCCGACCTCGCCGCCCCGGACCGCCGGGCCCGGGCGATCTCGGTCGTCGTGTGGGCGTCCACCGTCGGCGCGGTGCTCGGGCCGAACCTGTCCGCCCCGGCCAGCCGCAGCTTCGCCGGCACCTCCATACCCGAGACGGCGGGGCCCTTCGTGTGGGCCGCCGTCGTCTTCCTGCTGACCGGCACGCTGATCGGCGTACTCCTGCGGCCGGACCCGCTGCTGACGGCCCGGGCACTGGCCGGGCCCGCGGAACAGAGCCGGGAGGGCCGCTCGCTGCGCGCCGGGTTCGCCGCCGTCAGGGCCTCGCCGCGGGCGCGGCTCGCCCTTCTCACCGTAACGGTGTCCCACACCACCATGGTCTCGATCATGATCATGACCCCGATGGACCTGGGGCACCACGGCGCCGGGCTGGAGCTCGTCGGGCTGGTGATCAGCGGTCACATCGCGGGCATGTTCGCTTTCTCCCCCGTCATGGGGTGGCTCGCGGACCGCCTCGGCCGGCTGGCGGTGATCGGGCTGGCGGCGGGACTGCTGTCCGTCGCCGCGCTGCTCGCCGGAACGGCCGGGCCGCACCACGGCCAGAGCGCCCTCGGCCTGTTCCTGCTCGGCCTCGGCTGGTCCGCGGGGATGGTGGCCGGGTCCGCGCTGCTGACGGACTCGGTGCCGCAGCCCGCGCGGGCCGCCGCGCAGGGCCTGGGCGACCTCACGATGAACGCCGCCGCGGGCCTGGGCGGCGCGGCCGCCGGGCTGGTCATGGCGCAGGCGGGCTACGGCTGGCTGAACGCCATCGGTGCCGCGCTGCTGCTGCCGATGGCGGCGCTCGCCCTGTTCACCGCGCGCCGCCACCCCGCGCCGGAGCCGGCCCCGAAGGACGTCAGTAGCTGATGTGGTAGGCCTTGCGCAGCGTCTCGTGCACGGTCCAGGTCGTCCGGTCGCCCTCCCGGAGCACGCACGCGGAGCCCGGCCCGACCTCCAGGGTCCCGCCGCCCTCGACCTCGATGGTGGCGCGGCCGCTGACCACCACGAACAGCTCGTCGGCCTCGGTGTCGGTGACCACCCCCGGGGTGATCTGCCAGATCCCGCGCACCTGCTTGCCGTCCGGTGACTCCCACAGCACCTTGCCGGTCACCACCGGCTCGCCCGAGACGATCTGGCCGGGGTCGAGCTCCTCGGTCTCCAGCTCCGCGTCGGGAACGTCCGGAAGGCTGACGGCGAAGGAGGCGGGCCCGGGCGCGGAAGGGCCGGAGGAAGCGGGGTCGGCGGCGGGCGCGGAGGCGTGGTGGTCACTGGTGCTCATGGCGCGCCAGCCTAATCCGGCCGGCCCGCGCCGCGCGGTGGCCACAGCGTCCAGGAACGGCCCGGCTGACGAGTCACCCTGTCCAGCCCGGCCGCTGCGGGGGCGCTACTCGGACAGCTTGGGGCGGGAGGGGCGGGAGGGCGTTTGGCGGCGTGGGTCCCGTGCCATGGATGGGGACATGTCACAGCACACAGCATCTGAGGTCCCGGTCCTGTCGGCAGAGGTACGCGAGGCCCTCGACCGGGGGCGGCCCGTCGTGGCACTGGAGTCGACGATCATCGCGCACGGTCTGCCCCGTCCCCGCAACCTGGCGGTGGGCGTCGAACTGGAGGCGCTGGTCCGCGCGGAGGGCGCCGTTCCGGCGACGGTCGCGGTCGTGGACGGGGTGGCGTACGCGGGCCTGGACAAGGCGCAGCTGGAGCGGATCGCGGGGGGTGAGGGGGTGCGCAAGCTCGGCCACCGTGATCTGGCGCCCGCGCTCGCCACGGGCGCGACCGGGGCGACGACGGTGTCCGCGACGGCGTTCCTGGCCGCGCGGGCGGGGCTGCGGGTCTTCGCCACCGGCGGGCTGGGCGGCGTACACCGGGAGTGGGCGCGGACCCAGGACGAGTCGGCGGACCTCGCGCTGCTGGCCCGGACGCGGATCACGGTGGTCTGCGCGGGGGTGAAGTCGATCCTGGACGTTCCGGGCACGCTCCAGCGGCTGGAGACCCTGGGGGTGTCGGTGCTCGGCTACGGGACGGACCGCTTCCCGGGGTTCTACCTGGCCGACTCCGGCGAGCCGGTGGACTGGACCGTCCACCGGCCGGAGGAGGTCGCCGCGGTGATGGCGGCTCAGGACGCGCTCGGCGGACCGCAGTCCGCGCTGCTGGTGGCCCATCCGGTGGCGCGGGCGGAGCAGCTCGACCCGGAGCTGCACCAACGCGTGCTGGCGGAGGCGCTCGCCGAGTGCCGTGAGCGGGGGATCACGGGGCAGGCGGTGACGCCGTACCTGCTCGGCTTCCTGGTGAAGGCGACGGGCGGGGCCTCCCTGGAGGCGAACCTGGCGGCGGTACGCGGCAACGTGCGGCTCGGGGCCCGGATCGCGGGGGCCTGGGCGGCGCGGGCATGACGGGACGGCCGGCGCGGGACGGCACGCGCACGGCGAGGGTGGGACCGGGGGCGCTGCTGGTCGTCGGGGACGTGGTGACCGACGTGGTGGCGGTCCATCCGGAGCCGCTGGCCCCGGGCACGGACACGGCCGCCCGCATCCGCACCCTCCCGGGCGGCGCGGGGGCCAACGCGGCCTGCTGGGCGGCCCGTACGGGTACCGCGGAGGTACGCCTCCTCGCGCGGGTCGGCGCCGAGTCGGCACCGTGGCACGAGCGGGCGCTGCGGGACGCCGGGGTGCGGCCGCGGCTGGTGGTCGATCCGGCCGAGCCGACCGGGACGGTGGTCGCGCTGGTCGGCAAGGACGCCGAGCGGACGTTCCTGACCGACAGCGGCGCCTCGCTGCGGCTCTCCCCCGCCGACTGGGCGCCGGACCTGCTGGACGGGGTGGCCCACCTGCATCTGTCGGGCTACCTGTTCTTCGCCGGGAGCAGCCGGGAACTGGCCCTGGTGGCGCTGCGGGCGGCCGTGGCGCGGGGGGTGCCGGTGAGCGTGGACCCGGCCTCGGCGGGGTTCCTGGCGGCGCTGGGCCCGGGGCGCTTCCTCGACGCCGTGGCGGGGGCCGCCGTACTGCTGCCCAACGAGGACGAGGCGCGGCTGCTGGCCGGGCTGCCGGAACCGGCCGGGGTGGGCCGTGCGGCGGCTCAGCTGAGCCTGCGGGTGCCGCTGGTCGTGGTGACCCGGGGCGCGGCCGGTGCCCTGGTGGCCGAGCGGGGGCGGATCACCGCGGAGGTCGAGGCGGCGCCGGCCGAGGCGGTGGACTCCACGGGCGCGGGTGACGCGTTCACGGGCGGTTTCCTCGCGGCCCGGCTCGGGGGCGCCGCCCCGGCGGAGGCAGCCCGCGCGGGCTGCCGGGCGGCGTCGTCGGCGGTCACCCGGCTGGGGGGCCGGCCGGGGTAGGGCGTCTCGTGCGGGCCGGGCCGTGCCGGTCACGCGTCGGCACCGGCGGTGGTACCGGCGCCGCGGATGCCGGTCCAGGCGGGGTGGCGGGGGTCGTCGGCGCGCACCACGGCGTCGGCGGCCGAAGCCGGGTCGGTGTCGGCCTCGTAGCGGGCGAAGGCGGGCAGGGTCCAGCGGTCCGGTTCCTCGGTGCGGCGGGCCAGCGCCCCCGGGGTGAGGCGGATGTGGACGCTCAGGTCGAAGGGGAACCAGTGGCCGAGCAGCAGCGGCCCGTGCACGATCACCACCGCGTCGGGCGGGAGGTGCGCGTACGGGCTGCGGGTGGCCCGGTCGGTGACGGGGTCCCAGAGGTCGGGCAGCACCCGGCCGGTGCCGCCGGGGTCCGTCGGCCCGAACACCTCGCGCCAGAGCGCGGCCGTGTCGTACCAGCCGCCGAGGTAGGAGTCCACGTCCTCGCGGCCGAACTCGTAGCGCAGGGAGGCCGGTCGCAGGAATCCCGCGACCGGGACCACCAGCACCGAACGGCCGCGCAGGCGCAGGGAGTCCGCGAGCGCCTCCGCGAGCACGCCGGTCCCGGCGGCGGGCGCCCCGTCGATGCCCGCCCGCTGCCGGCCGCCGCCTTCCGGGGCGGCCGCGAGGTCGTCGAGGTGACCGGCGAGACGCTCGGCCATCCGCTGCCATGTGATCGGTTCCAGCTGCACCGGCCCATTGTCAGTGGCGGCCCTTAGCTTTTTCCCGAGGGATCACCGGCGCACAGGAGCCGGCGGCCCGACCGTGGGGAGGGGTCTGTCATGGCTCGGGAGACGACGTACCTGGAGCTGTCGCAGGAGGACGGCGCCGCGCACAAGTTCTACGAGGTGACGGTGGACGGCGTGGACGTCACCGTGCGGTACGGACGCATCGGTGCGGACGGCCAGGTGCAGAGCTCCTCGTTCCCCAGCGCCGAGAAGGCCCGGGCGGCCGCCGCGAAGAAGGTCGGGGAGAAGGTCCGCAAGGGGTACGCCACGGCCGTGCGCGGGCAGCGCACCGCCCGGTCGGTGACCCGCCGCCAGGTCACCTCGGCGCCGTCCACGGCGCGGTCGACGGCCCCGGTCCTGTGGCGCTTTCGCACCGGCTCCTCGGCGTTCGGCATCCACGTGGACGAGGACCGATGCTGGGTGGGCAACCAGGCGGGGGACGTCTACACGCTGAGCCACAGCGGTGAGGTGCTGGCCCGGTACTCGCTGCCGGACGGGGTGAAGTGCCTGGTGGCGGACGAGTTCTGGATCTACGCGGGCTGTGACGACGGCACGGTGTACGACCTGTCCTCGAAGGTGCCGTTCGGGGCGTACGACATCGCGGCGGACGTGGACATCTTCTGGCTCGACATCCGCGAGGGCGTGCTGAACGTGTCGGACCGCAACGGCGGTCTGACGGTCATCGACCACGAGGACGAGTTCCAGTGGTCGCGGCGCTCGGGCGGCTCCAACGCCTGGATGGTCAGGGCCGACGAGCGGGGCGTCTACCACGGGCACAGCAAGGGCGTCACGGCCTACGCCGCCGACGGCGGGCGGGAGTTGTGGCACACCGACACGGGCGGCTCCGTGCTGTTCGGCTGGCAGGAGGAGCACGCGGTGTACGCGGGCACCGGGCGGCACGCGGTGAAGCGGCTGTCGAAGGCCACCGGCGCGGTGGAGGCCACATACCTGTGCGACGCGGCCGTGTACTCGTGCGCGACCTCACCGGACGGCAGGCACGTCTTCGCCGGCGACTACTCCTCGTCGGTGTACTGCTTCGACGCGGACGGGCGACGGCTGTGGAAGCTGGGCACCGGGTGCGGGTCCGCGCTGTCCATGCAGTACCTGGACGGCCGGCTGTACCTGGTCACCACGGACGGTTCGCTGGTCTGCGTGGACGCGAGCGAGCAGGCGATCGAGGCCGCCCAGCAGGGATCCGTTCCGGCGGCGATGGACGTGAAGTCGGCGGCGGCGCTCCCGGTGTACACCCCGGCCGCGTCGGCCGCGGCGGTGGCGACGGTCTCGGTGGCCGCGGCCCCGGCGGGCGGTGTGGTGGTGGAGTGCGTCCAGCAGGGCGGCCGGATGCGGGTGCAGGTGGTGTCGGGCGGCTTCGAGCCCTCGTGGAACGTGCAGTTCCCGCGCGGGATACGGGAGGCGGGCGCCCGGTACGTGGTGGACGGGCTGCACCCGTCCTCGGGGGGCTTCTACCGGGTGCGCGGGGAGATTCGCCGCCTGGTGTGAGACCCGGGCAGCGCCACGCGGCGGCCGGACCACGGCGCGTACCGGCCGCGCCCGCTCACGGCGCCGGTTCGTCGCGCCCGCTCACGGCGCGTGGTCGCGGCACACCGCCCGCGTGGCACCACGCGGGGCGGGCGTGGCTATGGCGAAGGGGGCTCCCGCAGCCGTACGGAGCCCGGGGGTCACGTAGAGCACGACCGGCTCGCTGCCCAGGTTGTGGCCGAGGTGGACGTGGTCGGCTCCCGCCGGTTCCACGAAGGCGGTTCCGGCCCGGTGCACCACGACCGAGCGGTCGTGCAGGACCCGGGTCAGCGTCCCCGCCCGTACGACGGCGTTCAACGGGACCCGGTGGTAGTGCCAGCCCGTGCAGCCGCCCGGGGCGATGACCACCTCCCGCCCGGCCGGCTCCGGGGCGACGCGCGCCCCCGCGGACCGTACCCTCGTCTGCCGCCCGCCCATGTGTCCTCCCCGGTGGGCCGGCCCCGGCCCACTCGCCTCCACCGTAGGAAGACCTGACCACATCCCCAAGGAATCGATGAAACATCAACCTCCCTGCCGCACCGGGTGATACAGGGCCCGCACGGCGGTATCACTCCTGTATGAGCCCGGTGGTGTTCGAGTCCCTGAAGCCGATCAACTGCGCCGAGTGCCGGCAGGGCCCGCTCCGGCACCTCGTCCGCGAGTGCGGCGTGCCGCGCTGCCTGGACTGCGCCGACCTGGGGCACCTGGTCTTCCTCCCGCGGGGGGACGCGGCGCTCACCCGCCGCTCCCGGGAGGCGAGTTCGCTCTCCGCCGTCGTCGTCCGCTTCGACAGGCGCCGGCGGCGCTACGAGCGCCGGGGCCTGCTCGTGGAGGACGCGGCCCTGGCCCGTGCGGAACGCGCCTGCCTCGCGGACGCCGAGGCGCGGGCCCGCCGCCGGGAGCGCGACCGGCTGCGCCGCGCCGCCGAGGACGTCCGGTTCACGGCCGCCTTCGCCGCTGAGATACGGCGGCTCTTCCCCGGCTGCCCGGCCGACCGGACGCTCGCCATCGCCACCCACGCCTCGGTCCGGGGCAGCGGCCGGGTGGGACGCAGCGCGGCGGGCCGGGCGCTCGACGAGCCGGCCGTCTCGGCCGCGGTCCGCGCGGCGGTGCGGCACGTCGACACCGAGTACGACGCCCTGCTGATGGCGGGGGTCCCCCGGTTCGCGGCCCGCGCCCGGCTGGCCGCGCGGATCGACGCCGTCCTCGACGGCTGGCGTACGGCCGAGGTCAGTTGAGGCGGAAGCGGCGGTAGAGGAGCATCCCGCCCAGCAGCAGCGCGCCCCCGCCGGGCAGCAGGTAGCCGACGCCGTCGGCCCCGGTGTGCGCGAGCGCCTCGCCGGGCCGCGGCTCAGCGGGCCGGGGCGGCAGGGTCCGGGTCTGGGTCTGCGGCGCCGGCGGCGTCACGGGCGGCTTCACGGCGGGCGGCTGCACGGGCTTGGGGCCGCTGGGGGTTTCGCCGTTGACGGAGGTGTTGCCGTTCGAGGTGTTCCCGATGCCGACGACGTTGACGGAGTTGCCGCTGACGTTGAGCGGCAACTCGACCGGCAGCTGGAGCCCGTTGCCGGACAGCACCCCCGGGGAATCCTTTCCGAGCCCGTCGGCGACCGCCCCGCCACCGTGACCCCCGGTACCCGGGCCGGAGTTCGAGGACTGCCCCGGCCGCGGCCCCGGATGGTCCCGTCCGCTTCCCGGCGCCTCGTTGGCACATCGGTTCCCGGCGGCCGGGTTGAGCACGCCGACCACGTTGACGGTATTGCCGCACAGGTTCACCGGTGCGTTCACGGGAAGTTGCACGAGGTTCCCGGAGAGCAGCCCCGGGGAGCGCTCGGCCCTGCCCGCCGCGTCGGCATCGGCGTGGGCCAGGCCACCCACACCCGCGACCGCCAGCCCACCTCCCGCGACAACCGCAGCGATCAAGCCATTTCGTCGACTGTGACGCATCAGTTTCCCTGTCTTCCGGAGGAGTTCACGGGCGTTGCACCCGTACCGGAACAACGCCCTGAACCCATTCGGGTTATAGAGCCGGTAGGCATTTCACCCCATCGTGTACTGGGTAGTGCCTACTTCATGACTGATCGCCCGCTGCTCCTCCTCGACGTCGACGGCCCCCTCAACCCTTTCCGGTCGCGTCTCGCGGGTCTGCGCGGCTACGCGGGCCACCGGATGCGCCCGACCATCTGGATGTCCCGCCGGGCCCCGGACTCCCGCAGTGCCCGCCGGGGTCTCAAGGTGCGTCTTCACCCCGCCCACGGCGCGCGGCTGACGGCCCTGCCCTACGAACTCGCCTGGGCCACCACCTGGATGCACCAGGCCAACACGATGATCGCGCCGCACATCGGGCTTCCCGGCGACCTTCCCGTGATCGAGTGGCCGGAACTGTTCGCTCCCGACCCCGACGGTCTCTCCTGGAAGACCCGCGCCCTCGTCGACTGGGCGGCCGGCCGGCCCTTCGCCTGGGTCGACGACATGATCACCCCCCTCGACCGCGCCTGGGTCGGCGCCCACCACCCGGCCCCGGCCCTCCTCTTGCGCGTCCACCCGCGCCACGGCCTGCGCGACCGCGACTTCCGCGCCCTGACCCGCTGGGCGGCGGACCTCAGCCCAGCAGGGCGGTGACCGGGTCCGGGGAGGGGCGGCCCGTGGGCCACCAGTCCTCGGTGTCCGGGCGGGACTCGTAGGCGTACCAGACGCCGTCGCGGCCCAGGCGGAGCTGGCGCGTGCCGGACGTGAGGCGGTTGCGGTCGGGTCGGAAGGAGCCCCGGGCCGCGGCGAGGAGCGCCGGCCGGGCCCGGTCGAAGGGACCGGCCGGGGGATCCCAGGGCTCCTCCAGGGCGGCGAGCGCGGCCCGGCCGCCCTGTCGCCAGGCCGCCGCCGCCCGGGCGAGGTCGGTGGTGGTGCGGCCGGTGGCGCGGGCCAGGTCGCGGTAGAGGGTGCGGGCCGCCCCGGTCAGCCCGGCGGTGGGGTGCGCGGAGGCCAGCCGGACGGCGTCCTCCCACAGCCCGAGGCCGGCGAGGGGATCCTCGCCGGTGGTGAGGAGGGCCAGGGCGCGGGCGGCCGCGTCGGAGGCGAGCTGGTCCAGGGCCAGCGGATCGGGGGCCGCCGGATCGGCGGGGTAGGCGGGCGGGATTCCCGTCACGGCGGGCACGGCCGAGGGCGCCGGCAGCGGCGGCAGGGCGCCGCGGGCCAGCGCGTCCCGGGCCGGCACGCCGGGGAAGTCCGGTGCGGTGTCGGGCTGTTCACGGGCGGCGTGGGCGGCGTTGCGGCGGGTCAGCTCGTCCAGGAGCTCCCGTTCGCCGCGGCCGCGCAGGAGCAGCAGGACGAAGGGGTCCTCGTCGAGGAGCCGGGCCGCGCGGTAGCAGAGGGCCGCCGCGTGCTTGCACGGCGGGCGCGCGACGTCCGGGCAGGAGCAGCGCGGGGAAAGCTCGCCCGCACCGGGCAGGACCGTCCCGGCGAGGCTCTGCGGTACCTCCCGTTCCAGCAGGGCCGCGAGCGCGGCGGGGTCGGCGGCGACCGCCTCCAGGAGCTCGCTCCACTGCGCGTCCGCGAAGGCGGGCAGGGCCAGTTCGGTGCGGTACGGGCGGGCCCGGCTCCCCCGTACGTACGCGACGATCCGGCCGGGGGTGACGGTGACCGCGTCGACGTGACCCTCGGCGGCGTACGTACGGCCCCGGCCCAGGCGGGCCGCGTCGTGGGAGGTCTCCTCCAGCGAGGTCACCCAGGCCCGGCCCCACCAGCTGGCGGCCTCCGTCCCCGCGGGCAGGGTCTCGAAGGTGCGGCGGCGGTCGTCCCGCGCGGTGATCACGCGGGCCTGCGCAGGGAGACGAGGTCGGCCAGCTCGCGGTCGGTCAGCTCGGTCAGCGCCGCCTCGCCGGAGCCGAGGACCGCGTCGGCCAGGGCCCGCTTCGCCTCCAGCATCTCGGCGATCCGGTCCTCGACGGTGCCCTCGGCGATGATCCGGTGGACCTGTACGGGCTGGGTCTGGCCGATCCGGTAGGCGCGGTCGGTGGCCTGTTCCTCGACGGCCGGGTTCCACCAGCGGTCGTAGTGGATGACGTGTCCGGCGCGGGTGAGGTTCAGGCCGGTGCCCGCCGCCTTCAGGGACAGCAGGAACACCGGGACCTCGCCGTCCTGGAAGCGGTCGACCAGCTCCTCGCGGCGTGGCACCGGCGTCCCCCCGTGCAGCAGCTGGTGGGAGATCCCGCGGTCCGACAGGTGCCGCTCGATGAGGCGGGCCATGGTCACGTACTGGGTGAAGACCAGCACCGAGCCGCCCTCGGCGAGGATCGTGTCCAGCAGCTCGTCGAGCAGGGCGAGCTTGCCCGAGCGGTGCGGGATCCGGGGCCGGTCCTCCTTCAGGTACTGCGCGGGGTGGTTGCAGATCTGCTTGAGGGAGGCCAGCAGCTTCATGATCATGCCGCGTCGCTCGATGCCCTCGCTGGATCCGATGACGGCCATCGCCTCGTCCACCGCCGCCTGGTAGAGCGACGCCTGCTCACGGGTGAGCGAGACCGGGTGGTCGGTCTCCGTCTTCGGCGGCAGCTCGGGCGCGATGCCGGGGTCGGACTTCTTGCGGCGCAGCAGGAACGGCCGCACGAGCGCGGCGAGCCGGGCCACCGCCGCCTCGTTCCCGCCGTCCTCCTCCTGCTGGTGCTCGACGGGGCGGGCGTGGCGGGCCCGGAAGGTGGTGAGCGGGCCCAGCAGCCCGGGTGTGGTCCAGTCGAGCAGGGCCCACAGTTCGGAGAGGTTGTTCTCCACCGGGGTGCCGGTGAGCGCCACCCGGGCGGGCGCCGGGATCGTCCGCAGCGCCTTGGCGGTCGCCGAGTGGGGGTTCTTGACGTGCTGGGCCTCATCCGCGACGACCATGCCCCAGCGCTGCCCGGCGAGGAGAGGGGCGCTGGCCCGCATCGTCCCGTACGTGGTGAGGACGAACCCGCCGGCGCCCGACTCCGGGCCGTCGAGGCTGCGGCTGCCGCCGTGGAAGCGGCGCACGGGCGTGCCCGGCGCGAACCTCTCGATCTCCCGCTGCCAGTTCCCCAGCAGGGACGCGGGGCAGATCACGAGCGTCGGCTCGGGGCGGTCCCGGTGCAGGTGCAGGGCGATCAGCGTGACGGTCTTGCCGAGCCCCATGTCGTCGGCGAGGCACCCGCCGAGACCGAGGGAGGTCATGAGGTCCAGCCAGGCCAGGCCGCGCGCCTGGTAGTCCCGCAGGGTGGCCTTGAGCGCGGCGGGCTGCGGGAGCGGGGCCAGCTCGGCCGTCAGCCGCTCCCGCAGGGCGGCCAGCGCCCCCACGGGAACCACCTCGACCGGCTCTCCGGCGATCTCGGCCGTGCCGGAGAGCGCGGCGGCCAGCGCGTCCACCGGGTCCAGCAGGCCCAGTTCCCGTTTGCGGGCCTTGCGCACCAGCTCCGGGTCGACCCGCACCCACTGGTCCCGCAGCCGCACCACGGGCCGGTGGGCCTGGGAGAGGGCGTCCATCTCCCCCGGGGTCAGCCGGTCGCCGCCCAGCGCCAGCTCCCAGGAGAAGGCGAAGAGGTGCTCGGCGTCGAAGAAGGCCGTGCCGTCGGTGGCGGAGCCGGGCGCCGTGGACCGGACGACGGCGGTCGCCGACAGGGTACGGGCCAGCTCGCGCGGCCAGTGGACCAGGACGCCGGCGGCCGCCAGCCGGGTCGCGGCGGCGCCCAGCAGGTCCTCCAGCTCCGGGTCCGAGAGGGCGAGCGCGTCGGGGGCGGGCTGGTCCAGCAGCCGCAGCAGCGGCGGCCACACCCGCGCGGCCCGGCGCAGGGCGAGCACGGCGTCGATCCGCGCCCGGGGGCCGAACCCGGCCGCGGCGGCGCCCGCCCACAGCGTCGCGGCGTCGGTGACCAGGGTGGGATCGGCGAGGCTGTGCACCTGGACCACGGCGGCGCCCGCCCGCCGGGTGTCCTCTTCCTCGGCCTCGTCGAAGAGGCGGAAGGAGGACAGGTCGAGCCGGAGCGAGATCCCGACGCCCGTGTCGGAGCCGGCCGCGACCTGGGCGGCCCAGTCCTGTATCCCGGGCACCCGCTGCGGCTCCCGGGCGGCGAACGGCCGCCCGGCGGCCGCGCCCGCGGCGGGCGTACGGGGCAGGCCGTCGGCCACCGCGTCGAGGAACGCGCGGACCAGCGCCTCCGGCTCGGGCAGCTGGAGCGGGCGGCGGCCGGCCAGCGGAGTCGCGTACCCCTCGTGCGGCAGCGCGGCGGCGACCGCCCGGAGGTGGCCGACATCGGCCGCTTCGAGCGGACCGGCACGCCACGCGTCGATCCCCTCGGGGGTCAGGCCGGGGAGCAGGCGGCCGCGGGCCGCCAGCGTCAGCGCCTGGACGGCGGCGGTGCCCCAGGCACGGGTGGCGGGATGCGCGGCGGGACTGCGGGGCGCCCGTACCAGCAGGGGCAGGGCGGCGGTGACGGAGAGGCTCACGGAGGGCACGGTCCGGCTGCGCACCCCCGTGCCGGAGGCGCGCACGACGGTGAGCGGGGCCGGCCGGCCCGCCTCGGGCAGGTCGTCCCCGTCGGGCGCCCAGAAGGCCACACGGCCCTCACGGGGCACGGCGGCGGGCAGGAAGACGGCGGCATGGCGCAGCAGCGCGAGCGCGCCGCCAGCGGGCTGCGACTGCTCCGACGCGCGCGTCGGCCGCTCGTGCGGCCGCGGCTGCCGTGGTGACCGCGGCCACGGCTGTCGCGGCTGCGCCTCCGGCGGCTCCGATGTCGCCCTCACCGCGTCCCCTCCCTCCCCCGTCGCTACGGATCCGAGCGGATCCGAGCCGGATCCTCACGAGGTCCCGATACGGGTCTCCTGTGTGCCCGAGTCTAGGCGCGGTCACTGACAACGCCGCTGACCTGCACGTATCTCGGATCCACGACCGGGGCCGGGGCTGGGGAGGCGGCGCGGCCGGGGCCGGGCACCCGGCGAGGTCAGCGCGCCCAGCGGCCCTGGTCCGACGCGTACCCGTACGCCGGGCGCCCCGTCGCGGCGGCGGTGCGCAGCGGGCGGCCGTTGTCGTCGATGCGCAGATGGCCGGAACCGGACGGTCCGGTGTAGCGCAGGTCGAGGTACCAGTCGCAGTCGCAGCCCGTGGTGGCGGCTTCGACCCGCAGGACCACCGGTTCGGCGGCCGAGACGCGCATCGGGAACGCGGGTGCCGGGATCCTGCCCTCGGAGTCGCCCCCGTCGACGGGCCGGGCCACGGGGCGCGGCGCGTCCAGGTTGACGGCGTAGACGGCGGGGGTGAGCGCCCCGCCGCAGCCCGGCGACATCTGGTAGAGGTTCCAGGCCGGCGGGGTGCGGCGCGCTGTGACCCGTACGTCCAGGCCCTCCAGGACCACCGCGCCCGCGCCCGCACCGTGCACGGTGACCTCCAGGATCTGCTGCCCGGCGTGTACGGCCCGCTGCGCGGAGGCCCAGGCGGGCGCGTCCGCCTCGACGGGCGGCGGGGGCACCGCGGCGGGACCGCGCTCGGTCAGGTAGGCGTGGTCGCATCCCGCAGCCCAGACGTGCGACCGGACCGCGGCCCTGACCGGCACCGCCGGGCCCTGCGCCGGACCCGTGGCCGGGGGTGCCGAGGCACCCGGCGGCTGCCCCGGCGCCGACGCCGGCGCGGACGGCGCTCCCGAGGCCGGGTCCGCTCCCGGGACCGCCGCCGGGTCCGAGGGAGGCGGCGAGGGCACGGCGGAACCCGGCGCCGTGGCCGTGGCACCGGGCGGCGCCGGAACCGGAGCCGGGGCAGCGGACGCCGAGGGCCCCTGGGCGGTGGTCCCGGCCGGCCGCAGGGGCCGTTCCGGACCGGCGGCGGCCAGCACGGCGACGGCGACGACGCCCGCGGTCACCCCGGCTGCGGTGACCGCGGCCGCCCGGCGCCGGTACCAGGGGAGCCGGACCACCGGCTCCGGGGGGAGGAGGTCCACCACATCGGCGAGACCGACCTCCGCACCGGCCCCGCCCCCACCGGCGACGGCAACGCCCCCCACACCGGCACCGGCATTCACATCCGCACCCACACCCACGCCCGCATCCGCATCCGCATCCGCACCCCGGGCAGACTCCCGCGCGACGCCGCCCGCAGGCGGCGGCACGACGGCCACCGCTCCCCCGGCCTCCGGGGCCGCCTCAGCCCCCTCGACCGGAACCGGAATCGGAACCGGCACGGGCACCGGCACGGGCACCGGCACCGGCGGCGCTCCCGCCCCGAGAGCCCCCGCCCGGCGACGCGCGTCCGCCAGCAGCCACGCCCGGTGCAGGTCCACCGCCTCCCCCTGCGAAGCCCCGCAGACCCTCGCGAAGCGGTCCACCACGGCGAACTCCGTGGGCACCGCCTCCCCGTTGCAGTAGCGGTGCAGGGTCGAGGTGCTCGTGTGGAGCTTGCGCGCCAGCGCCCCGTAGCTCAGACCCGCGCGCTCCTTCAACTCCCGCATCAGCCGCGCGAACCGCTCCGACTCGCCCGAACCCGTGCCGGAACCCGCCCCGGAAGCCGTACCCGTCCCCGTACCCGTCCCCATGCCCGTTCCCGCCCCCATGTTCTTGTCCCCACCCACGCCCACGGCGTTCCCCCGTCCCACGACGCCGTTCCATGCAGCGGGTGTTCCCCCAGGTGACAGCACGTACGGCCGTTCCAGTGTCCCGAATCCCCCGCGATCCGTCGCCCGACACCCCGCACCGGGGCAGGGTTGTCCCCGTACCGCAACGCACCGACACCAACGGGGAGATCCACCCATGTTCCGTCGCTCAGGCGCCTCCGCCACCCTCGCCACCGCGCTCTTCGCGGCGGCCGCCGCGCTCGTCCTCACCGCCTCGTCCACGGCCACGGCGGCCGTCACCGCCCCCGGGTTCATCAGCGGCACCGACCTGCCGCCGCACCCCAGCTCGCCCTGGTACGCCGGCAAGGTCACCAAGGGGCTGCCCGAGACCGCGCCGTTCTGCCTGGAGGGTGCTCTCCCGGCGGCCGGCAGCTGGCACCGCTCGTTCGGCACCGACGTCGACGCCGGCGCCGTGCAGGTCTCCGTACGGGCCGCCTCGGACGCCGCGGCGGTCAAGCTCGCCGCCGCCCTGAAGCGCAAGGTCGCGGCCTGCGCCTCCGACTGGCTGCGCACCACGCCGGGCGGCACCGCCTCCTGGCAGGACTACGGGAAGCTCTCCGTCGAGGAGGGCGCACACGTCTACGGCGTGCACACCTCGATCCCCGAGTCCGAGCCGGGCGTGGCCCTCTTCGGCATCGGGCGGGACGGCTCCACCGTGACCGTCGTCAAGTGGAGCCAGATGGGATACCTGACCGACGCCCCGGTCCCGGCCTTCAGGAAGACCACCACCAAGGCCGTGAACAAGCTCAACCCCTGATCCCGGCCCTGACCCCGGCCCTGACCCCGGGCCGGGGGCCCGGGATCGGGATCCGGAGCCCCCGCCGCGGCCGCCCCGGTGGGACCATGGAACCGAGGCGATGAGGATGCGTACGGGAAACGAGCCGGTGACCGCCCGCAGTCCGCTGCGGCTGAGGTTCTGGCTGAGCCTGTGGGGGCTGATCTGGGCCGCCGCGGGGACGGCCGTGTTCGCGCTGGCCGGCCGCCCCGGGTGGGCGGCGGCCTGCGGGGCGCTCGCGCTGCTGGCGGCTGTGGACCTGGCCGTGGTGGTCCGCCACATCCGCCAGGGGCCGCACTACCAGCCCGGACGGGACGTTCCGCCGTACGAACCGCCGCCCGGCCCGTGAGGCCCGTCCCCACGAACACCGGGCAGCGGGCACCAGGCACCGCGGCCGCCCGGACCGCGGCTCAGTCGTCGAAGCGGGCCGCCGCGAGGTAGTCCGGCCGGGGGTCGAGGGCCGCGGCGAGCCGGAAGTGCTTGCGGGCCTGCTGGGGGCGGCCAGCGCGCTCGTACGTACGGGCCAGCGCGAAGTGGGCGAAGGCGTTGTCCGGTTCCCGCTCCAGGACCAGTTCGAACTCAAGCTCCGCCGGGCGCAGTTGAGCGGACGCGAAGAAGGCCCGGGCGCGCAGCAGCCGGGCCGAGGTGTTCTCCGGGTGGGCGGCTATGACGGAGTCGAGCAGCTTGACCGCGCCGCGCGGATCACGTGCGGCGAGCAGCTGCTCGGCGGCCCGGTAGTCGATGACGTGCGTCTCCGGGCTGGCCGCGCCGGACGACGAGGACGAATAGGGCGACGGCGACGACGGCGGCGTGGTGTCGGACACGATCTGTTCCTTCCCTCTGCGGGCGCGTTCGACGCTTCCGCCCCGAGGCGCCTCTTCCCCGAGTGCCTCAGGCTCCGGAGGCGGACCGCTCCGCCGCCCGCGCCGTGAGCTCTTCCCAGACCTTGCGCACCTGCGGTTCGAGGGCCTCCAGCGGCCCGTCGTTGTCGATGACGAGCGTCGCGACCGCCAGCCGCTGTTCCCGCGTGGCCTGCGCGGCCATCCGGGCCCGCGCCTCCTCCTGCGCCATCGCGCGCAGCGCGACGAGCCGGCTGAGCTGCGTCTGCGGGGAGGCGTCCACCACGACCACCAGGTCGTAGAGCGGGGCCAGGCCGTTCTCCGTGAGCAGCGGTACGTCGTGCACGACGATCGCGTCGGCCCCCGCGGCGGCCTCCAGCTCGGCGGACCGGGCCCCGACCAGCGGGTGCACGATCGCGTTGAGCGTCCGCAGCTTCTCCGGGTCGGCGAAGACGACCGATCCGAGCCGCGGCCGGTCGAGCGTCCCGTCCGCGGTCAGCACCGACTCGCCGAACGCCGCCACGACGGCGTCGAGCCCGGGTGTTCCGGGCTCGACCACCTCCCGTGCGATGCGGTCGGCGTCCACGACGACCGCCCCGTACCCCGCCAGCAGCCGCGAGACCTCGCTCTTGCCGGCGCCGATTCCGCCCGTCAGTCCTACTTTCAGCATGGCCAGCAGCCTAGGCCCTGCCCCCGTGGCCACCACAGCCCCCTGCACCCGCGCCGTCACCGCCGGCTCCCCCGCCGGTATCGGTTCCGGTGTGTCGGTGCCGGTATCGGCGCCGGTGTCAGTTCTCGCCCTCGCGTTCCGCCAGGAACTTCTCGAACTCCCGCCCGATCTCGTCGGCCGACGGGATCTCGGCGGGCTCGGCGATCATGTTGCCCCGGGTCTCGGCCCCGGCGGCCGCGTCGAACTGGTGCTCCAGCCCCTGGACCAGGGCGACCAGTTCCTCGTCGCCCTCCCGGATCTGCCGGTCGATCTCGGTCTGCGTACGGTGCGCCTCGGTCCGCAGCGCGTGCGCCACCGCCGGCAGCACCAGCCCGGTGGCCGCGGTGATCGCCTCCAGCACCGTCAGCGCGGCGTCCGGGTACGCGGAACGGGCCACGTAGTGCGGTACGTGCGCGGCGACGCCCAGCACGTCGTGCCCGGCCTGCCCGAGCCGGAACTCGACCAGGGACTCGGCGCTCCCGGGTACCTGGGCCTCGTCGAAGGGGCTGCGGTGCCCCGGCATGAGGTCGGTCCGGTTGCCGTGCGGGGTGATGCCCACCGGGCGCGTGTGCGGGACGCCCATGGGGATGCCGTGGAAGTTGACCGAGAGGCGGACGCCGAGACGCTCGACGATCTGCCGGACGGCGAGCGCGAAGCGCTCCCATTCCACGTCCGGCTCGGGGCCGGAGAACAGCAGGAAGGGCGCTCCCGTGGCGTCCTGGACGAGCCGGACCTCCAGTTGGGGCTCCTCGAACTCGGTCCAGTGGTCGCGCTGGAACGTCAGCAGCGGACGCCGGGCCCGGTAGTCCACCAGCCGGTCCGCGTCGAAGCGGGCCACGACCTGGTGGGGCAGCGTGTCGAGGAGCCGCTCGACGATCTGCTCCCCCGCCTCGCCCGCGTCGATGTACCCCTCGAAGTGGTACAGCATGACCAGCCCGGCCGAGTCCTGGGTGAGAGCCAGGTCGGCCACCGCCAGTCCCTTGGCATCCCATTCGTACAGACCTTGTGGATCAAGCACCGTCACCACTCCTCCTCGCCTCGTTCTCTGGAAGAACGTCCAAACGCGCGCCGCCATTCCCCAGTTGACGCCCTTCACGAGAACGCAACGGATCATCCGGCCGCCGCGGCCGGGACAGCGGTAAGGCCCGCCCCCCTGAGGGGACGGGCCTTACCTTTCAGCTCTGTTCAGCTCTGCTCGGCATGCTCGCACCGGGGTGCGAAGCGTGCTGCGATCAGCTCTGGCCGCCGGCCAGCTTCTCGCGGAGCGCGGCGAGGGCCTCGTCCGACGCCAGGGCGCCAGAGGTCTCGTCCGACTCCGAGGAGTACGAACCGCCCGAGATGCCCGCGGAGACGTTGCCGCCACTCGCGGCCGGAGCGGCAGCGCCCTCGGCAGCGGCGGCCTCGTCGGCCTCGCGGCTCTTGATGACCTGAGCCTGGTGCTGCTCGAAGCGCTGCTGCGCCTCGGCGTACTGGGTCTCCCAGGTCTCGCGCTGCTTGTCGAAGCCCTCGAGCCAGTCGTTCGTCTCGGGGTCGAAGCCCTCGGGGTAGATGTAGTTCCCCTGGTCGTCGTACGACGCGGCCATGCCGTACAGGGTCGGGTCGAACTCGACCGACGCCGGGTCGGCACCGAAGGACTCGTTGGCCTGCTTCAGCGACAGCGAGATCCGGCGACGCTCGAGGTCGATGTCGATGACCTTGACGAAGATCTCGTCGTTGACCTGGACGACCTGCTCCGGGATCTCCACGTGGCGCTCGGCCAGCTCGGAGATGTGGACCAGACCCTCGATGCCCTCGTCCACGCGGACGAACGCGCCGAACGGAACCAGCTTGGTGACCTTACCCGGGACGACCTGACCGATCTGGTGCGTCCGGGCGAACTGCTGCCACGGGTCTTCCTGCGTCGCCTTCAGCGACAGGGAGACACGCTCGCGGTCCATGTCAACGTCGAGAACCTCGACGGTGACCTCCTGGCCGACCTCGACAACCTCGGACGGGTGGTCGATGTGCTTCCAGGACAGCTCGGAGACGTGCACGAGACCGTCGACGCCGCCCAGGTCCACGAAGGCACCGAAGTTGACGATCGAGGAAACGACGCCGGAGCGGACCTGACCCTTCTGCAGGGTGGTGAGGAACGTCTGGCGAACCTCGGACTGGGTCTGCTCGAGCCAGGCGCGGCGGGACAGGACCACGTTGTTGCGGTTCTTGTCCAGCTCGATGATCTTCGCCTCGAGCTCCTTGCCCACGTAGGGCTGGAGGTCGCGGACGCGACGCATCTCGACGAGAGAGGCCGGCAGGAAGCCGCGGAGGCCGATGTCGAGGATGAGACCACCCTTGACGACCTCGATGACGGTACCGGTGACGATGCCGTCTTCTTCCTTGATCTTCTCGATGGTGCCCCAGGCACGCTCGTACTGAGCGCGCTTCTTCGAGAGGATCAGGCGGCCTTCCTTGTCCTCCTTCTGGAGAACCAGGGCCTCGATCTCGTCGCCGACCTTGACGACGTCGTTCGGGTCGACGTCGTGCTTGATCGACAGCTCGCGGCTCGGGATGACACCTTCGGTCTTGTAACCGATGTCGAGGAGAACCTCGTCCCGGTCAACCTTGACGATGACGCCATCGACGATGTCGCCATCGTTGAAGTACTTGATCGTCTCGTCGATCGCCGCGAGGAACGCGTCCGCGTCGCCGATGTCGTTGACCGCAACCTGCGGAGTGGTGGCGGTGGTCTCGGTGCTGCTCGTCATGTGGGAAAGGGCTCCGGTTACGGACAGAAAGTCGTAGGTACTGCTACGCCGGGAGCCCTTATCGGCATCTGTCGAAGCCGGACAGCCAAGGAGACCCCCGTTCCGCAGATGCGGAGGGGCCTCGAAAACCGAGGGGACCTCAACAAATACAAGCGCAGCCTGCTAGGTCTGAGGAGCACAGGCTCGCAGCGCAACTTGTAGCATACGGGGGCAGCCGGACAGGGTCAATGCGCGAAGGCGCACACCCCGGGCGGATCGCCGCATTACCGGCACAATTCGTAGGCGGGGACGCCCCGATGGGACTTCCCTGCCGGATCCGGCAGACATTCGCAGACTACGACGACGGGCCCCATGAACCAAGAGGACTACGCCCACGAAGACGCCCGCGGAGCCGATCAGGGCCCCGGGGACGACGCCGATGCCACGCGGCGTGACGCGGGGGAAGCGGAGAGCAGCCGGGCGGCCCGCGGCTGGTGGGACCGCAACGCGGACGACTACCAGAACGAGCACGGCGCCTTCCTCGGCGACGACCGCTTCGTGTGGGGCCCCGAGGGGCTCGACGAGGCCGAGGCCGCCCTGCTCGGTCCCGCCGGGTCCCTCCAGGGCAAGGACGTCCTGGAGATCGGCGCCGGCGCCGCGCAGTGCTCGCGCTGGCTGGCCGCCCGGGGCGCCCGTCCGGTCGCCCTCGACCTCTCCCACCGCCAGCTCCAGCACGCGCTGCGCATCGGCGGTCACGACGCGACGGGGGTCCGGCTCGTCGAGGCCGACGCCGGCCGGCTGCCCTTCCGGGACGCCTCCTTCGACCTGGCCTGCTCCGCGTACGGCGCCGTCCCCTTCGTCGCCGACCCGGTGAACGTGATGCGCGAGGTCCGCCGCGTCCTGCGGCCCGGCGGCCGCTGGGTCTTCTCCGTCACCCATCCCCTGCGCTGGGCCTTCCCCGACGAGCCGGGTCCGGAGGGACTGTCCGTCTCCGCGTCCTACTTCGACCGGACCCCGTACGTCGAGCAGGACGAAGAGGGCCGCGCCGTCTACGTGGAGCACCACCGCACGGTCGGCGACCGCGTGCGCGACGTCGTCGCCGGCGGCTTCCGCCTGGTCGACCTGGTCGAGCCGGAGTGGCCCGCCTGGAACAGCCAGGAGTGGGGCGGCTGGTCCCCGCTGCGCGGCAACCTGATCCCCGGCACCGCGATCTTCGTCTGCGAGCGCGACTGACCGTGTCCCCGACCCCGCGCACCCGCGACCTCGACGCCCTTCCCGTACGGGAGGCCCTGCCGGCGCTCACCGCCGCGCTCGACGGCCACGGCGCCGCCGTGCTGTGCGCCCCGCCCGGCACCGGCAAGACCACCCTGGTGCCCCTGGTCCTCGCCGGCCTGGTCGGCGGCGGGCCGCGCCGCCGGGTGGTGGTCGCCGAGCCCCGGCGGATCGCCGCCCGGGCGGCGGCGCGGCGGATGGCCTGGCTGCTGGGCGAGCGGGTCGGCGCCTCGGTGGGCTTCACCGTGCGCGGGGAGCGGGTCGCGGGCCCGTCGACCGTCGTCGAGGTGGTCACCACGGGCGTCCTGCTCCAGCGGCTCCAGCGGGACCAGGAGCTGGCGGGCGTGGACGTGGTGGTCCTGGACGAGTGCCACGAGCGGCACCTCGACGCCGACACCGTCGCCGCCTTCCTGCTGGACGTACGGGAGACCCTGCGGCCGGAGCTGCGCCTCCTGGCGGCCTCCGCGACGACCGACGCCGCGGGCTGGTCCCGGGTGCTGGGCGGCGCGCCGGTGGTGGAGGCCGCGGGGACCGCGTACCCGGTGGAGACGGTCTGGGCGCCGCCCGCCCGGCCGGTGCGGCCGCCGCACGGGATGCGGGTGGACCCGGCGCAGCTGACGCACGTGGCGTCGGTGGTGCGGCGGGCGCTGGCGGAACGTTCCGGCGACGTGCTGTGCTTCCTGCCCGGCGTCGGGGAGATCGCCCGGGTCGCCGGGCAGCTCGGCGGGGTGGACGCGGAGGTGCTCCAGGTGCACGGCCGGGCTCCGGCGGCCGTGCAGGACGCGGCGCTGACGGCTTCGGAGCACCGCCGGGTGATCCTCGCGACGGCGGTCGCGGAGTCGAGCCTGACCGTGCCGGGGGTACGGGTGGTGGTGGATTCGGGGCTGGCGCGCGAGCCCCGGGTGGACCACGCGCGGGGACTGGGGGCGCTGGCTACCGTACGGGCGTCCCGCGCGGCCGGGCGCCAGCGGGCGGGGCGGGCCGGGCGCGAGGCGCCGGGCGCGGTGTACCGCTGCTGGACCGAGGCGCAGGACGCCCGTCTCCCCTCTTACCCGGCGCCCGAGATCCGCATCGCCGACCTGGCGCAGTTCGCCCTCCAGGCCGCCTGCTGGGGCGACCCGGACGCGGCGGGACTGGCGCTGCTGGACCCGCCCCCGGCCGGGGCGATGGCCGCGGCGCGCGAGGTGCTGCTCGCGGTGGGCGCGGTGGACCCCGCCGGGCGGCCGACGCCGCGCGGCGCGCGGATGGCCCGGCTGGGGCTCCACCCGCGGCTCGCCCGGGCCCTGCTCGACGGCGCCCCGGCCCTCGGGTCCCGGCGGGCGGCCGAGGTGGTGGCCCTGCTGAGCGAGGAACCGCCGCGGGAGTACGGGGACGACCTGGCGGGCGCGTGGCGGGCGGCCCGCCGGGGCGGCGACGCCTACGCGGGCCGCTGGCGGGCGGAGGCCGGACGCCTGGAGCGCGCCGCGGGGTCCTCGGGCGGAGCCGGCAAGAGCACCGCCCCCTCCCAGGGCACGGGCACCGTCACCGCCCCGGCCACC
>NZ_JBEOXU010000028.1:0-58188 GCF_040296725.1 Streptomyces sp. NPDC002044 | reverse complement strand
GACGGCTCCGGCGGCGCGGAGGCCCGTACCGGCGGGACGGGGGCCGCCTCCGGCTCGGGGGCGCGCGCGGCGGCGCGTACGGCGGCGGCGCCTCCGCCGGGGCCGGCGGGGGCCATGGCGTGCGCCTCGGGCCCGGGGACGTACCCCATGGCGGGCTGCGGAACGGCGGCAGCGGCGGCGGCCGCCATCGCCAGACCGGCCCCGCCGCGCTCCAGCCGGTCGAGCCGGGCCTGGAAGGACCGCTCGTCGTCGAAGGCGGCGGGGAGCAGCACGCGGGCGCAGATCAGCTCCAGCTGGAGCCGCGGCGCGTTCGCGCCCCGCATCTCGGTGAGGCCGGTGTTGACCAGGTCGGCGGCGCGCGACAGCTCGGCGGCGCCGAAGACGGACGCCTGGGCCTGCATCCGCTCCACGACGTCGGCGGGGGCGTCGATCAGCCCCTTCTCCCCGGCGTCGGGCACAGCCGCCAGGATGACCAGGTCGCGCAGCCGCTCCAGCAGGTCGGCGACGAAGCGGCGCGGGTCGTTGCCGCCCTCGACGACGCGGTCCACGGCCTCGAAGGCGGCGGCCCCGTCCCCGGCGGCGAAGGCGTCGATGACGGAGTCGAGGAGCGAGGCCTCGGTGTAGCCGAGCAGCGAGGTCGCCATGGCGTACGTCACACCGGTGTCGGTGGCTCCGGCGAGCAGCTGGTCCATGACGGACATCGAGTCGCGCACGGATCCGGCGCCGGCGCGCACGACGAGCGGCAGCACGCCGTCCTCGATCTTGGCGCCCTCGCGCCCGCAGACCTCGCCCAGGTAGTCCCGCAGGGTGCCGGGCGGCACCAGCCGGAACGGGTAGTGGTGCGTCCTGGACCGGATGGTCCCGATCACCTTCTCCGGCTCCGTGGTGGCGAAGATGAACTTCAGGTGCTCCGGCGGCTCCTCGACGACCTTCAGCAGGGCGTTGAAGCCCGCCGAGGTGACCATGTGGGCCTCGTCGATGATGTAGATCTTGTAGCGGCTGGCGGCCGGCCCGAAGAAGGCCTTCTCGCGCAGGTCACGGGCGTCGTCCACGCCACCGTGCGAGGCGGCGTCGATCTCGATGACGTCGATGGAGCCCCGCCCGTTCCTGGCGAGGTCCTGGCAGGACTGGCACTCCCCGCACGGGGTCGGGGTGGGGCCCTGCTCGCAGTTCAGACAGCGGGCGAGAATGCGCGCGCTGGTCGTCTTTCCACAGCCCCGCGGCCCGCTGAACAGGTACGCGTGATTGACCCGGTTGTTCCGCAGGGCCTGCATCAGCGGGGCAGTGACATGCTCCTGCCCGATGACCTCGGCGAACGACTCGGGGCGGTAGCGGCGGTACAGCGCAAGGGACGACACGTCTACGAGGTTATCCGGGCGCGCCGACAACGGCGGCCCGCGGACGCCGCGGACCCGGCTCCGGCCACCCGCCGGCGAACGCCCCGGGCACCCGCCCGGCACGCCACAGGCACCCGCCCGACACACCACAGGCACCCGTCAGCGGCGCCGCGCGCGCCGCGCCCCGGAACGCAAAGCGCCCCCCACGCACCCGCCAGAGCCCACTTACCCTTGCTGCCTTCCGGCCCTGGGGGAATTGGGTGAGATAGCGCCACGTGAGGGGCTGGCCCCACCCTAGCGGATGAATGGCCCCGGAATCGAGCCGGACTCCGGCCCGAGCGTTCGCGTGCGTTCGCGGACGATCACGTTCGCGAGCACCCCTCAACGTCTTGTATTGTTTGCCGCGGAGGATTCGCCTAGTGGCCTAGGGCGCACGCTTGGAAAGCGTGTTGGGGGCAACCCCTCACGAGTTCGAATCTCGTATCCTCCGCCAGTGCCTCACCGGGCACTTGAAGGCCCCGACCGGGAAACCGGCCGGGGCCTTCTGCGTTCCCTGGTCTCAGTTCCAGTCTCATTTATTTGCCGCATAACTGGATGATCCGGCAGAATCCGGTGTCCCCTCGACGCCCACCTCGATCTCCGCGATCGTGATGACGCTCAAGTAGAGGGCCGGAGCCGGCACCGACCGAGCCCACCAGACCACCACCGCCGCGCCCGGCGCCCTGACGGAACGGGCGCGGAGCCGGATCCCCGCCCTGGGGACGACGGTCCCGTACGCCCTGGGGAACGTCCTGCTGACCGTGTGGGGGTCGGTGATCGTCCTGCTGCGGCGGTGAGCCGGGCGGTGGCTCAGAGGACCTGGAGGGAGACCTCGGTCGACTTGACCAGGGCGACGACCGGGATCCCGGCGGCCAGGCCGAGCGTCTCGACGGCGTCCTTGGTGATGGCCGCGGTCAGCCCGCCGCCGTTCACGTCCACCGTGACGGACGCCATGGCGCCGCCCATGGCCACGCCGACGACCGTGCCGGCGATCCGGTTGCGGATGGACAGGCCCTCGACCGGACCGGTGGCCAGGGCGACCTCGGTGGCCTTGACCAGTGCCTTGACGGACGAGCCGGCGACGATGCCGAGGTCCTTGACCGCGTCGGTGGTGATGGCGGCGGTGAGGTCCTGGCCACCCTCGAGGCGGACCTTGACCGTCGACATGGCCTCCCCGGAGGTGACGGAGGAGACGGTGCCGGGCAGCTGGTTGCGGATGCTCAGGGACATGGGTGGTTCGACCTCTTGCCAGTAGGGGTTCCGCTGCGTTTCGCCCGGTTCGGGAGAGCCGCGCGGAACCGACCGTAGGCCCCTTCGCCGTGCCGTGTGGTGAGCCCGTCGCACCCGCGCTCCCGAACCACCCGACCGGCTGGCGCCCGCGGCCGCGGCGGCCCGGAGCGGAACCGTGGGGGCCGCTCCGGGCGGGCGTCGGGCGCCGGGCGCCGTCACGCGCCGTCACGCGTCCGACAGTTCCGGCATCTCCCCGACGGTCGTCGTCACGTCGATGACGGCGAAGGCGGCCCCCTGCGGGTCCGTCACCGCGGCGAAGCGGCCGAACGGGCTGTCCATCGGCCCGAAGTGCAGCGTCCCGCCGTGCTTCCGGGTCTTCGCGACCGCCTCGTCGCAGTCCGGGACCGCGAAGTAGACCTGGACGTAGGAGGGGATCTCGGGCGGGAACTCCTCGCCCATGCTCATCCGGCCCAGTACCGCGTTCTCGTGGGCGGAGCCGCCCAGGGTGAACAGCTTGAAGTCCATGGCGTCCGCCTCCGGGTCCTTCCCCGGCTCGATGCGCCGGACCCCGTACGGGAAGACCTTCGGCAGGAACCCGTCCGCCTTGTCCGGCTCCCGGGTGAAGACCTCCGCCCAGGCGTAGGAGCCCGGCTCACCGGTCTTCTCGAAGCCCTTGTGCTCGCCCGGCTGCCAGACGCCGAACACCGCCCCGCTCGGCTCCTTCGCGATCAGCATCGTGCCGAAGGTGCCGACCTGCATCGGCTCCATCAGCAGCTCGCCTCCGGCCGCCGTCACCTTTTCGGCGGTGGCCGCGGCGTCGCGCGAGGCCAGGTACAGGCACCACTGCGACGGGGCGTCCGCCCCCGGCATCGGCGGGACGACGGCCGCGACGGCCTTTCCGTCGGAGTAGGCCTGCGTGTAGTTGCCGTACTCGCTGCTGGACTCGCCGAAGGTCCAGCCCAGCACGTCGGCGTAGAAGGTCTTGGCGGCCTCCACGTCGGTGAACATCGCGTCCGCCCAGCACGGGGCGCCTTCCGGGAACTCCGCCATGATCGATCGACTCCTGTGTCGTGTGCCCATGCCCGTCGCGCGTTCTCGCACGTTCCGTCGTTCCGTCGTCCGTACGTTTCGCACGTGCCGTTCTCACGCTAGGCGCGCGGTGCGGCGACCGCGCGGGGAGCGCCGCCCGGGGGCAGGCTGGAGCCATGGAGCACAAGGACACCCCCGTCATCCGGCTGGCCCAGCAGCCGGAGGCCGACGCACTGCTCGGGCGGAGCCCGCTCGCCGCCCTCGTCGGAATGCTGCTCGACCAGCAGGTGCCGATGGAGTGGGCGTTCTCCGGGCCCTGGACGATCGCCGGCCGGCTCGGCGCCGAGGACCTGGACGCGCACGCCATCGCCGCCTACGACCCGGATGCGTTCGCCGCCCTCCTCTCGGAGAAGCCGGCCGTGCACCGCTATCCGGGGTCGATGGCCACGCGCGTACAGCAGCTGTGCGCGTACCTGGTGGAGCACTACGACGGGGACGCCGCGGCGGTCTGGGCCGACGCCGGCACGGGCGCCGAGCTGCTGGAACGGCTCAAGGAGCTGCCCGGCTTCGGCGAGCAGAAGGCCCAGATCTTCCTCGCCCTGCTGGGCAAGCGGTTCGCGGTACGGCCGAAGGGCTGGCGGGAGGCCGCGGGCGGGTACGGGCCGGACGGCGTCTACCGCTCGGCGGCCGACATCACCGGCCCGGAGTCCCTGGCCAAGGTGCGCGCCCACAAGCAGGAGATGAAGGCCGCGGCGAAGGCGGAGAAGGCCGCGAAGGCACCAACGGCACCCAAGGCGGGGAAAGACTGATCAGGGGTTTCCGGGAGCGGTGATTGACCGGGCCGGCAGGCCCCTGATTGACCCCTGCGGCCGGTCTATCCGGTCACTAGGTTGGGGGACATGACAGAGACCGCGGTCCGCGCCGCCACCGCCGAAGCCATCCAGGACGCACCCGGCAGCCTCATCACGCTGCTCACGGACACCGCCGAGCTCACCTGCAACACGGCCACCTTCGACGAGGGCGCGGCCGGCGCCCCGGTGCACTTCCACACCAGGGCCACCGAGTTCTTCCACGTCACCGCCGGCCGCCTCGACGTGCTCGTCGGCGACGCGCTCCACACCCTCGGCGCCGGTGACTTCATCGCGGTCCCGCCCGGCGTCAAGCACGCCTTCGCGCCCGCCGCCGGCCACACCGCCTCCGTCTTCGTCGGCTTCACGCCCGGCATGGGCCGCTTCGACTACTACCGGCTCCTCGGCCGGGTCCACGCGGGCGAGGCCACCGTGCAGGACATCAAGGACAGTTCAGCGACGTACGACAACCACTACGCGCAGAGCCCGGTCTGGACCGGCCGCCGCCGCAGCGCCGCCCCGTAGACCTCGTCCGCGTCCAGGCGGCGCAGCTCCTCCGCCATCAGCTCGGCGCCGCTGCGGATCTTCAGGGCCACCTTGCGGTCGGGGCTCCCCGGCAGGGCCAGGGTCGCCAGTACGCCCCCGGGCCGGTCCACGCTGATCTCCCCGGCGGCGGTCTCCAGCACCACCCGGGTGATCACCGGGCCCTCGCTCGCCACCCGGGCGACGGTCACCCCGAGCCGGTCCTCCAGCCACCGCGCCAGCAGCTCGGAGCTGGGGTTGTCGGGCTCGCTCTCCACCCGCGCGCCGGTCACCGGCAGCGGCTTCTGGTCCAGCGCGGCGGCCAGCAGGGCCCGCCACGGCGTCAGCCGGGTCCAGGCCAGGTCGGTGTCCCCGGGCTGGTACCCCGCGGCGCGCACGTCCAGCGCGGCGACCGGGTCGGAGGCGGCCTGGGCGTCGGTGATCCGGCGCTGTGCGAGGGCGCCGAGGGAGTCGCGGGCGGGGTCGGCGGGTGCGTCGGCCGGCCACCACGCGACCACGGGCGCGTCCGGAAGCAGCAGCGGCAGCACCACCGAGCCGGCCTGCCCGGTCAGTTCGCCGTGCAGGCGCAGCATCACGATCTCGCCGGTCCCGGCGTCCGTTCCGACCTTCAGCTCGGCGTCCAGCCGGGTCGCGCGCAGCTTGTGCGGCCCCCGGGAGGTCCGCTTGATCACCGCGATGATGCGGCACGGGTGCTCGTGCGAAGCCTCCGAGGCCGCCCGTACGGCGTCGTAGGCGTTCTCCTCGTCGGTGACGACGAGGAGCGTCAGCACCAGCCCCATGGTGGGGCTGCCTATCGCCCTGCGGGCTTCGAGCAGCGCCCGGTTGACCTTGCTGGACGTGGTGTCGGTGAGTTCGGTCCGCATGGACCGAGTCTGTCAGCGACCGGTCCGGTCCCGGCACCAGGTTCGCTCGAATCCGCCCGGAGCGGGGCCGGGGCCGGAGCCGGCAGCCGGTGTCACCGGCGCTTGCGCGCCGTACCGAAGACCGACCGCGAGATCTCCCGGCCGAGCTGTGTCCCGATCGACCGGGCCAGCGAGCGGAACAGCCCGCTGCCCACCACCTGTTCGGCGAGCGAGGGGTCGGGCTTGGGGGCGCTGCGCGCCGCCTTCTCGGCCTCCTTGGCCTCCGCCTTGGCCTGTTTCTCGGCCTCCGCGGCGGCCACCGCGGCCTCCGCCGCCGCCTCGGCCGCGGCCTGCTCCGCGCTGATCTTCTCGTACGCGGACTCGCGGTCGACCGGCTCCGCGTAGCGCGAGTACAGCAGCGAGCCCTTCACCGCCGCGTCCAGGGCCGCCGCGTCGATCGGTCCCATGAGCGACCGCGGGGCGCGCAGCCGGGTCGCCGCGACGGGGGTGGGGGCGCCGTTCTCGCTCAGCACGGTGACGACCGCCTCGCCGGTGCCGAGCGCGGTGAGCAGCTCCTCCAGGTCGTACGGGGAGTGCGGGAAGGTCTTCACCGTCGCCTTGAGGGCCTTCGCGTCGTCGGGGGTGAAGGCGCGCAGGGCGTGCTGCACGCGGTTGCCGAGCTGGGCGAGCACGTCCGCCGGTACGTCCTTGGGGGTCTGCGTCACGAAGAAGACGCCGACGCCCTTGGAGCGGATGAGGCGCACGGTCTGGGTGATGGAGTCGAGGAAGGCCTTCGAGGCCCCGTTGAACAGCAGGTGGGCCTCGTCGAAGAAGAAGACGAGCTTGGGCTGCTCCAGGTCGCCGACCTCCGGCAGGTCGTTGAACAGGTCGGCCAGCAGCCACATCAGGAAGGTGGAGAAGAGCTGCGGCTTGTCCTGAACGGCCGGGAGCTCCAGTACGGAGACCACCCCGCGCCCGTCCGCGGCCGTGCGGAGGAACTCGCCGGTGTCGAACTCGGGCTCGCCGAAGAACTCCGAGGCGCCCTGCTGCTCGAAGGCGGTCAGCGCCCGCAGGATCACCCCGGCGGTCACCGTGGACAGTCCGCCGATGCCCTTGAGCTCCGGCTTGCCCTGGTCGGAGACGAGGAAGGCGGCGACCGCGCGCAGGTCCTTGAGGTCGACGAGCTCCAGGCCCTTGGCGTCCGCGTAGTGGAAGATCAGGCCGAGGGACTGCTCCTGCGTCTGGTTGAGCTGGAGCACCTTGGACATCAGCACCGGTCCGAAGCTGGTCACGGTGGAGCGGACCGGGATCCCGGGGCCGATGCCGCCGAGCGAGTAGAACTCGCTCGGGAAGCCGGTGGCGTGCCACTCCTGGGCGACGTCCGCGGCGCGTTGCACGACCTTCTCGCTGGAGGTGCCGGGCGCCGAGATGCCGGAGACGTCGCCCTTGACGTCCGCGAGGAAGACCGGGACGCCGTTGGCGGAGAGCTGTTCCGCGATGAGCTGGAGGGTCTTGGTCTTGCCGGTGCCCGTGGCGCCCGCGACCAGTCCGTGCCGGTTGAGCATCGACAGGGGGATGCGGATCTGCCGGTCCGGCAGGCACGCGCCGTCCCAGAGCAGGGCTCCCAGGTCGAGTGCGGGGCCGGTGAAGGCGTACCCGGCGGCGATCTCCGCGGCCGGACCGGCCTCGTCGGCGGGCGTCGCGGCGTCTGGGTCGGTGCTTTCGCTCATGCATCACTCCCGAGTTGGTGCCGTTTGCCACTTTTGCACCAACCTCGCAAGGCTGCGCCCGCAGGCACCGGCCCGGTAGGCTTTCCGTGTGATCTTCAAGCGCATCGGTAACGGAAAGCCGTACCCCGACCACGGCCGGGAAAGCACCCGGCAGTGGGCGGACGTCGCGCCGCGCCCGGTCCGGCTCGACCAGCTGGTGACGACCAAGGGGCAGCTCGACCTGGAGACGTTGCTCGCCGAGGACTCCACCTTCTACGGCGACCTCTTCGCGCACGTCGTCAAGTGGCGGGGCGACCTCTACCTGGAGGACGGACTGCACCGCGCCGTGCGCGCCGCCCTGCAGCAGCGCCAGGTGTTGCACGCCCGCGTCCTCGAAATGGACTGACGACCCCCGCACGACCCGCCACACGGGCCGCCGCACGGGCCCGCCGACGACCCGGCGGCCGGTGCCCGGCACGGGGGCCTGGCGTTTCGTACCGGATTGCGCCTTTCGGGTCGCCCTTGGCGTATCAGCACATCATCGAGTGGGCATCGCCGACGGGCGGCACTACGCTGCGCTCATGAGCATGCTCACTCCCCCCGGCATGGGCGGAAAGTACCGCGTCACGGGAGCGGCTTACCCCCGCATGAGCCGTAAGCGGAGCCTCCGCCGGATCGTCCTCACCGCACTCGGCGCGGTCCTTGCCCTCGCTGTGATCAGCTACGGGGCACTGCAGCTCATCGACGTGTTCCGGGGCGACAGCCCCAAACGGAACACGGCCGCGGGAGCCGGGGACTGTCCGACCGCGAAACCGGCCACCGCCGTGAAGGGCGGCCCCGCAGCCGCCGCTTCGACCGCGGCCAAACCGGCCGTCGTGCTGCCGCAGCCCGGCCAGATCACGGTCAACGTCTACAACGCGACCCCGCGCGCCGGACTGGCCAAGGCCGTCGGCGACGAGCTGAAGAAACGCGGCTTCGTCATCGGCAGCGTCGGCAACGCCCCGGCCACCTTCGACAAGAAGGTCCCCGGCACCGGGATACTGGTGGGCGCCCCGGCCACCGACAAGGCGGCCTTCGCCGTGCTCGGCACCCAGCTGGCCGGCACCACCCAGCAGAACGACACCCGCGAGGGCGCCGACATCGACCTGATCCTCGGCGACGCCTTCAAGGAGCTGAGCACGAAGGAGGACGCGGACAAGGCGCTGGCCCTGCTGGCCAACCCCGCTCCCGCGCCCGCCAAGAACTGCTGACGGCGAGGGGCCCCGGAGCCTGGTGGCTCCGGGGCCCCTCCTGCCGTTCCGGCGTCCGTCCGGCTTCTGTTTCCGGCGTCCGTCCCGGCTTCTGCTTCGGCGTCCGTCCCGGTGTCGTCCGTCCTCTGTCCGGCCTCCGCGCGCGCTTGCGTGCCCGGGCTCCGTACGCCTACTCGGCGGAGCCGTACATCCGGTCGCCCGCGTCGCCCAGCCCCGGCACGATGTAGCCGTGCTCGTTGAGCCGCTCGTCCACCGCGGCGGTGACCACGGTCACCGGCGTGCCCGCCAGCTCGCGCTCCATGATCTCGACACCCTCCGGGGCGGCCAGCAGCACCACGGCGGTGACGTCGTCGGCCCCGCGCTTGATCAGCTCGCGGATCGCCGCGACCAGCGTGCCGCCGGTGGCGAGCATCGGGTCGACAACGTAGACCTGCCGGCCGGAGAGGTCCTCGGGCATGCGCGTCGCGTACGTGGACGCCTCCAGGGTCTCCTCGTTGCGGACCATGCCCAGGAAGCCCACCTCGGCGGTCGGCAGCAGCCGCACCATGCCGTCGAGCATGCCGAGCCCGGCACGCAGGATCGGCACGACCAGCGGGCGCGGGTGCGAGAGCTTCACGCCGGTGGTGGGGCCGACCGGGGTCTCGATGTCGGCCTGCTCGGTGCGCACGTCCCGGGTGGCCTCGTACGCGAGCAGGGTGACCAGCTCGTCGGCGAGGCGGCGGAAGGTGGGGGAGTCGGTGCGCTTGTCGCGCAGCGTGGTGAGTTTGTGCGCCACCAAGGGGTGATCGACGACCTGCAAACGCACAACATCCTCCAAGACTCGACATTCGGGGTTCTCGACCTGCGACCTGCGAAAACGGCCGCAAGAAGCGACCCGCACCCAAAAGGCTACGCGCTGCCGGGGGCGCTACGTGTCTCAAGGCGCGGACGCCGCCGCCACCTCCCGGAGATGCGGCCCGGGCGCACGCCCAGCACGCTGGACGGATGAGCAGCGCACCGGTGATCGCGGCCGTCGACGGATCCGAACACAGCCTGGGGGCCCTGGAGTGGGCCCGCGCCGCGGCCCTGCGGCACCGCACCGGCTTGCTCATCGCCCATGTGCTGCCCGACCACGCCCAGTTGTACGCCGGCCGCCGGGCGGCCCTCCACTACGGCTCGCAGTCGGAGGAGTTCGCCGACCCCGTCCGCGACCGCATCCGGGCCCTGCTCGACAGCGGCCCCGAACTGCCCGCCGAGGTGCGCTACGAGGCGCTGGAGGGCTCCGTGCCCGAGGCACTGCGGGTGATCGGGGCGCGGGGCCTGATGCTGGTGATGGGCTCCCGGGGCCGCGGCGGCTTCGCCACCCTGCTGCTCGGCTCCAACAGCCGCGCGGTGTCCACCACGGCGCCCTGCCCGGTGGTGGTGGTCCCGCACGAGGAGCGCCGCGCCGGCGCCGCTCCGGAGGCGTCCGCCGGGCGGGTGGTCCTCGGACTGCACGCCGCCGAGACGCCCGAGGACGTACTGGCCTTCGCGTTCGCGGAAGCGGCCGCACGGGGGACCACCGTCCAGGTGGTCTCCGCGTACGTGATCCCGCCCTCGCCCGCCTTGGTGGTGGACAGTCCCTTCGCGGTGATCCCGCCGGAGGGGCTCGCCGACGGCGGCGACGCGGTGCCGGCCGAGCGGGAGATGCTGCGCTCCCAGACGGAACGGCTGGTCCCCTTCCGGGCCCGCTACCCGGACGTCCCCGTCGAGCAGGCCGCCGTGCCCGGGGACCCGGCGGGCCGCCTGGTCGACACCTCCCGCTCGGCGGCCCTGGTCGTGGTGGGCCGCCACCACCCCCGCCGCGGCCCGATGTCGCTCCTCATGGGCTCCGTCGCCAACGCGGTGCTCCAGCACGCGCACGGCCCGGTGGCCGTCGTACCGACCCTCACGGACGACCAGGACGTCTCCGGGTCCGGCGACCCGGTCTGACCTGCGCCGGGGTGGCATCAATCGGGCCGACCGGGGGAAGGTGGTTGCGGGGGGTCTGCTTCGCGCCGGCGGAGGAGGACGACCGGATCAGCCGGGGTGGTGGCCGATGCCCGACACGCAGTCGAGCGACGAGACCGACGACTACGGGACGCCGGAGACGGCGGCGCAGCGCCGAGCGCGGCGCGCGCAGTTCCTGCGCGACCTGAACGAGGCGCGCGAGCTGCGCGATCGCGTCCAGCCCCGGCGCGCCCGCGCGGCTCGGATGCGGCAGCAGATGCGCATGCGCACGTTCCGCTGGTAGCCGGGCCCGCTCCGCCGGCGGGCGCGCCCGCAGCGCCGGTGGCCGTGGCCGCAGCGCCGGTGGCCGCGCCCGCACCGCCGGTGGGCCTTCCCCGCCCCACCCGCCTAGCCCACCGACACGGCCGGGCCGCGCCGGGCCGCGGGACCGTCGGCCGGGGTCCCGCCGGAGCCCCCGGACCCGTACGGCACCACCGCCCCGGGGCCCCCGTACGCACCGCACGGCGCACGGCACGGCGCGACGCAAGCGCGGAAGACCTCTCGCAAAGCCGCCGTTTCTGCCACGATGCCGATTGGGCGGGGCACGGGCGGCGAGCAGAACGGCCGTTCCACCCCATCCTCCGGCCGGGGGGACCTCCAACCGGCACGCCTATGACCAGTGGGAGAGTCACGGTGTACTTCGCCGCACTGCTCGCGCGCACCGAAGACGGGTGGGAAGCGAGCGACATGGAACTCGACGATGTCGAGTCCCTCAGTGATCTGATCGATCTCGCCCGTTCCGCCGCTGTCGACGACGACACGGTGGTCGCCCTCATCGAGCAGGAGGACGCCTGGTTCGGCGTCGTCCGCGTGGACGGCGAGGAGGACCCGCGGTACTTCGTATCGAACGCCGCGGCGGCCGCCCGCAGCTCCTACGGCTCGATGCTGACCAAAGAGCTGCTGGGCAGCGACGAGGAGGACGACGAACTCGACGAGCTGGACCTGGACGGCACCGAGGACGGCGAGGAGGAGGCCGTCACCGCGTTCGCGGACGCGGACGACGAAGCCGACGAGCCGGGCGGGACCGGCGCGGAGCCGGTGACGGCCGGTCCGCTCGGCGACCCCGCCCTGCTGGACGACCTCGGCGTGACCAACAAGCAGCTGATGAACCTGGACGGGGACGCCCTCTCGGAGATCGCCGACTCGCTCGGCGCCACCGAGGTCCTGGAGGCCGTCCGCTAGTGACCGGCACGCACGACGGACACCCCGGGCCCGGCCCGTACGGCGGGCACGACGCGTACGGCCCCGGGACCGGCCCCGATCCCGTACGGGACCCCTGGCGGGACTCCATGCGCCTCGCGCTCCTGGAGGCCGCCAGGGCGGTGCCGGCCGGCGACGTGCCGGTCGGCGCCGTCGTGCTCGGCCCGGACGGCGGGCTCCTCGCCACCGGGCACAACGAGCGCGAGGCGACCGGCGACCCCACCGCACACGCCGAGGTGGTGGCGTTGCGCCGGGCGGCCGCGAAGCTCGGGGAATGGCGGCTCCCGGGGTGCACCCTGGTGGTGACCCTGGAGCCGTGCGTGATGTGCGCCGGCGCCCTCGTACAGTCGCGCGTGGCCCGGATCGTCTTCGGCGCCGCGGACGAGAAGGCGGGCGCGGCCGGGTCGCTCTGGGATCTCGTGCGGGACCGCAGGCTCAACCACCGGCCCGAAGTCGTCGGCGGCGTTCTGGCCGCGGAGTGCGCCCGGCAGCTCACGGACTTCTTCCGGAACCTGTGACGGATACGGATTTCAGAGCACGGCTCACCTTGGGCTAAGCTCTCTCTCGGTAGCGTGTCCGAGCGGCCGAAGGAGCACGCCTCGAAAGCGTGTGATGGTGCAAGCTATCCGTGGGTTCAAATCCCACCGCTACCGCTCTGATCGAGAGCCCCGCCCCGCAAGGGTCGGGGCTCTCGGCGTTCCACGGCGTCCGGGACGCGTCCGCGGGCCGTCCGCGGGCCGTCCGTGCCGGTGCTGCGCCCGGTCCGCTTCCCGGCCGCGACCGACCCGGGACGGCCGTGCTTCTCCGGCGCCGTCCGTGCCCGTCCGCGCTCATCCGTGCTCGGTCGTGCCCTTCCGCGCCCGTCCGTGGCGTCCGGAGGGCATCCGCGTGACCGCCCGCCGCCTCGGCCGTTGTCACGGCATGACCAAGACCCAGCGCATCCTCGCCGCCTTCGCCCTCGCGGGGGCCGCCGCGGGCCTCGCCGCACCCGCCGCCTCGGCCGCCCCGATCGCCCCCCTGACCCTGCCGGACCTCCCGACGGCGGCCCCGGGCATGCCGGCGGGGGCCACGCCCGGCTCCGTCCAGGAGATCGGCGCCAAGCTCAACGAGCTGAACGAGCTCAACCAGCTGATGGAGGTGCCGAACCACCTGGCGCCCGTGATCGCCCCCGTCCAGCCCGTCACGGACCTCCTCGGCGCCGTCCAGTAGGCACGCACCCGGGACCCCACCGGCCCGCCCGGCCCCGCGGAAACGCGAAGAAGGCCCCGGCCTGAACCGGGACCTTCGACGCTCGGGACGGGGGAAGTGGCATCGGGGGGACAAGCCACTCCCCCCGATGAGGACGGAACCTGCCAGTCCGGGCCGCAGTCAGGGGGGAAGCTTGCGGCTCGGACCCCGCAGTGAGGTCCTGTCCCTCACCCACCGATTTCCTGCCAGAACCGGTGGGCTCACATCAATCCTGCGCCCACCGTGACCGCCACCCCGACGGCAAAGGGCCCGGACCGCCGGGTCATTGGTCCTTAAAGGGCTGGTGAGTGTCGAAACCCGACCGGTTAGACTCACCCGACTTTGCAGGACCGGTTGGGGAGGCCGTCACCGCACATGGACACCAAGAAGCTCATCACGGGCGTCCTCGCCGTGTTCGTCCTCTTCGTGATCATCACTCAGCCCAAACGGGCCGCCGAGATGGTCGGAATAGGATTCCAGGGCATATCGGATGCCGCGTCCGGTATCGGCGAGTTCATGACCGAACTGGTGCGCTGAACCCGTACGCTGAAGCGGTTTCCGGACTTCCCGGCCCCCCACTCCGACGGGTGGGGGGTTTTTGCATACCCAACATTTGGCATATTGCACCTATTTGACCAACTTGCCCTCAACACGGCGTTATGCGGTGCTTGCACACAGTGCACATCTCTTGTGATGCTATGACCGCTTTTAACGGATGAGTTGACTGAAGGGGTGGCGTGACCGTGCCGGCCAGTACTGCGCCTCAGGTGCCACCCCAGCAGGACCCCCAACAGGACCTCTCGCAGGTGTCCGCGCAGACGCCCGCACAGGCGTCGCCCCAGCCGTGGCGGCAGACGCCGCCGCAGACGCCGCCGCAGACGTCGCCCCACGAGCCGCACCAACCGCACGAGTCGCACCAGGAATCCCAGGTGCCCCTCCAGCAAGAGCCCCGCCAGGAGCCGTCGCAGGCGCCGCAGGGCCCACAAGGCCCACAAGAGCCGCAGACGCCACAGGAGCACCAGGGACCGCAGGAGGAAGCTCCGGCCGCTCCGCCCGCCCCCGCCCCCATCCCCGCGAGGCCGCCGAGCCGGGGCGCCGACACCCGGGCGCTCACCCAGGTGCTCTTCGGGCAGCTGAAGGACCTGGAGCGGGGCACCGGGGAGCACACCCGGGTGCGCGGGGCCCTCATCGAGGCCAACCTCCCGCTCGTCCGCTACGCGGCCGCCCGCTTCCGCAGTCGCAACGAGCCGATGGAGGACGTGGTCCAGGTCGGCACCATCGGGCTGATCAACGCCATCGACCGCTTCGACCCGGAGCGCGGCGTGCAGTTCCCGACCTTCGCGATGCCGACGGTCGTGGGCGAGATCAAGCGGTACTTCCGCGACAACGTCCGCACCGTCCACGTGCCGCGCCGCCTCCACGAGCTGTGGGTGCAGGTGAACGCCGCCACCGAGGACCTCACCACCCTCCACGGGCGCACCCCGACCACCCCCGAGATCGCCGAACGGCTGCGCATCGGCGAGGACGAGGTGCTGTCCTGCATCGAGGCCGGCCGCAGCTACCACGCGACCTCGCTGGAGGCCGCCCAGGAGGGCGACGGCATGCCCGGGCTGCTGGACCGCCTCGGCTACGAGGACCCCGAGCTGGCCGGGGTCGAGCACCGTGACCTCGTCCGCCACCTCCTCGTACAGCTGCCCGAACGCGAGCAGCGCATCCTGCTCCTGCGGTACTACAACAACCTGACGCAGTCGCAGATCAGCGCCGAGCTCGGCGTCTCCCAGATGCACGTCTCCCGGCTGCTCGCACGGAGCTTCGCCCGCCTGAGATCCGCAAACAGGATCGAGGCGTAACCAGAACGAGTGGAGACCATTCCCTCGATTCCCGGCAGAACGGTCTTATCCCCTTCTGACCTGGTCTGTCGCTGGAGATATATGTCGACTTGGCGCTACAGCGTGTTGCCGACATGTGACATTCTGCTGGAACCGCGTTTGCCGCAGCCCCGCCTCCGGTATTCAGGTGGAGGCTGCGTTCCTCTGACGGGCGCGCCGCACGCGACCGTCCGCGACCTCAAGGGGGTGGCATGTCCGTAGACCAGGGCAGCTCCAAGGTGCTCACGCTCGTCAAGAGCCCCACACCGGCAGTGTCCGACCGCTCGGAAGCCATCGACACCCGCACCCTGTCCCGCTCCCTCTTCCAGCGACTCGCCTCCCTGGACGCGGACAGCCCCGACCGGGTGTACGTACGCGACACCCTGATCGAGCTGAACCTGCCCCTGGTGCGCTACGCCGCCGCCCGCTTCCGCAGCCGCAACGAGCCGATGGAGGACATCGTCCAAGTCGGCACGATCGGCCTGATCAAGGCGATCGACCGGTTCGACTGCGAACGCGGCGTCGAGTTCCCGACGTTCGCGATGCCGACCGTCGTGGGCGAGATCAAACGATTCTTTAGGGACACCTCCTGGTCCGTCCGCGTACCGCGGCGGCTCCAGGAGCTGCGCCTGGCGCTGACGAAGGCCAGCGACGAGCTCGCCCAGAAGCTGGACCGCTCGCCGACCGTGCCGGAGCTCGCCGCCGTGCTCGGGGTCTCGGAGGAGGACGTCGTCGACGGCCTCGCCGTGGGCAACGCCTACACCGCTTCCTCGCTCGACTCGCCCTCCCCCGAGGACGAGGGCGGCGAGGGCTCGCTCGCGGACCGCCTCGGCTACGAGGACACCGCGCTCGAGGGCGTCGAGTACCGCGAGTCGCTGAAGCCGCTGCTCGCCAAACTCCCGCCCAGGGAACGGCAGATCATCATGCTGCGGTTCTTCGCGAACATGACGCAGTCGCAGATCGGCGAGGAGGTCGGCATCTCCCAGATGCACGTCTCCCGGCTGCTCACCCGCACCCTCGCGCAACTGCGCGTCGGCCTGATCGGCGAGTAACCCGTACCGCACGGTTCCCAATTGACGAGGCGTCAGCAAAACTGGCGCGATGCGAAAGGGATCCCGCGCGGCCGCTCTGCTCGCCCTGTGCTGCACGGCCGCCGTCGGCCTCACCGGCTGCGGCGGCCCGCCGCCGGACGGCTACCTCGCCGTGGGAGCCGCGGCCCCGGGCCCCGAACGGGGCGCGGGGCAGAACGTCGCGCCGCAGGGCGCGGTGGAGTTCCAGCAGCTCGGCGGCCCGGCCGCGGCGGGCGGCTCCGCCGGGTCGTCCAGTACGGCCACCGGCACCGCGGAGGGCCAGGCACAGGGCGGCTCCGCCCGGGGCGCAGCCGCGTCCGGCGCACCCGGCGGCCCGGCATCCGGTCCGGGAGCACCGCCGGGACCCGGGCACACCGCCACCGCCCCCGGCACCTCCGCCCCACGGAACACCCCGGGCGGCTCCACCGCGCCCGGCTCCGTCCCACCCGGGGGCTCCGGCGGCCCCGGGACACCGCCGTCCACCGGGCCGGCCACCCCCAGCACCCCGCCGGGCGGCACCAAGCCCGGCACGCCGCCGCCTGTGCCGCCGCCCCCGGCCACTGCGGCGCGGCTGTCGCTGTCCGCCCCGGTCAGGGCGGCCGCGGCCGACCGCTGGTGCGAGCGGGTCACCGTCACGTTCACCAACGCCGGCACGACCGCGGCCCGTTCCGGCACGGTCAGCTTCGCGACGCACATCATCGGCGCCCTCGGCGTCGACTGGGCCACGATCACGACCGCCCAGCCGCTGCCGGCGCCGATCGCGGGCGGCGCCGCGCGGACGCAGACCTACACCGTGTGCGTGGAGTCCTGGCGGGTCCCGCTGGGCATGCGCGTGGAGACCCGGAAGGTCACGGCGGCCTGGAACTGAACCGCGCCGCCGCACCCGCGGGGGCGCGGCGGCGGGCTCGGGGAAGCCCTACCGGCTCCCGGACGGGAAGCCGCCCCGGCTCCCGTCAGGCCGGCCCTGCCGGCTCCCGTCAGTGCAGGACGACCCACACGGCGGCGCCGATGGCGAGCGCCAGCCCGAGGGCCACGCCCAGCCACTGGCCCTTCTTCCAGCCGGCCCGCTGCTGCTCGGCGCGGCGCTGCTGCCGGGCGCCGGGGCCCGCCTGCCGGGCCGGAGCGGCCTCGTCGACGAACGCGCGGAACATCTGAGTGCTGCCCGCGGGGTCGTAGTTGCCCTCGGGGCCCTGTGAGTTGTGGTTCGCAGCCATGGATCAGGACCCTAGCCGGTTTTCCGATTCCTTTACCGGCCGGACCCCCGATTCATTTGCCTGTAGCAACCATCCGCTTCTATGGTTGCTCTAAGCAACAAGATGAGGGGCTGCCCGGTGACCACTCCTACCGTTCCGAGCACATCCACCCGGTACCAGGAGCTGGCCCGCCAGCTGACGGGAATCGGCGCGGTCAAGCGCGATCTCGCCCGCACCCTGCCCCCGGACTGTCCGGCCGGCGCCGCCGCCGTCCTCACCGTGCTCGACCGGCACGGCGAGATGCGGCTGAGCCGGCTGGCCGCGTTCATGGCGATCGACGTCTCGGTGACGAGCCGGCACGTGGCCCACGTGGCCGACCGCGGCTGGATCGCGCGCGAGCCCGACCCGGGAGACGGCCGCTGCCGGATCCTGCGGCTGACCCCGGCCGGACGGGCGCTGCTCACCGAGCTCGGCACCCGCTACACGGCCGCGCTGGAAAGAGCCCTGGCCGACTGGTCCGCCCGGGACATCGACGAACTCAACACCCTGCTGGCCCGACTCCGATCGAGCTTCTAGTACGTAAGGAAACACATGGCTACGACCACACCCACCGGTGTGCGGGGAGGCGGCGGCCAGTCGGGGACCACGTCCGACGGCACGTCCATGACCCACCCCCAGATCATGAAGGCGCTGTCCGGGCTGATGCTCGGCATGTTCGTCGCGATCCTGTCCTCCACGATCGTCTCCAACGCCCTGCCCGAGATCATCAGCGACCTCGGCGGCACCCAGTCCTCGTACACCTGGGTCGTCACCGCGGCCCTGCTCTCCATGACGGCGGCGACGCCGCTCTGGGGCAAGCTGTCCGACCTCTTCAGCAAGAAGCTGCTGGTCCAGATATCCCTGGTGATCTACGTCCTCGGTTCCGTGGTCGCGGGCCTGTCGCAGAACACCGAGATGCTCATCGCCTGCCGCGTGGTCCAGGGCATCGGCGTCGGCGGTCTGTCCGCCCTCGCCCAGATCGTGATGGCCGCGATGATCTCCCCGCGCGAGCGCGGCCGGTACAGCGGCTACCTCGGCGCGGTCTTCGCCGTCGCCACCGTCGGCGGCCCGCTGCTGGGCGGCGTCATCACCGACACCCCGTGGCTCGGCTGGCGCTGGTGCTTCTACGTCGGCGTCCCCTTCGCGATCATCGCGCTGGTCGTGCTCCAGAAGACCCTGAAGCTTCCGGTGGTGCGCCGTGACGTCAAGGTCGACTGGCTCGGCGCCCTGCTGATCAGCGGCTCCGTCTCGCTGCTGCTGATCTGGGTCACCCAGGCCGGTACCTCGTACGACTGGATCTCCTGGCAGACCTGGACGATGACCGGCGGCGCCGTCGCGCTCGGCCTGCTCTTCGTCCTCGTCGAGTCCCGCGCGAGCGACCCGATCATCCCGCTGCGGCTGTTCCGCAACAAGACCATCACCCTCGCCTCGGCAGCCTCCCTGTTCGTGGGCATCGCGATGTTCTCGGGGACCGTCTTTTTCAGCCAGTTCTTCCAGTTGGCCCGCGGCGAGTCCCCCACCATGTCCGGAGTCCTCACGATTCCGATGATCGCCGGGCTCTTCGTCTCCTCCACTCTTTCCGGTCAGGTGATCACCAAGACCGGCAAGTGGAAGGCATGGCTCGTCGGCGGCGGCGTGCTCCTGACGGCCGGACTCGGCCTCCTGGGCACCCTGCGGTACGACACCCCCTACTGGCACATCGCGATCTACATGGCGCTGACCGGCCTCGGCCTCGGCATGATGATGCAGAACCTGGTCCTCGCCACGCAGAACCAGGTGGCTCCCGAGGACCTGGGCGCGGCCAGCTCCGTCGTCACCTTCTTCCGCTCGCTCGGCGGCGCCATGGGCGTCTCCGCGCTGGGCGCGGTCATGGCCAACCGGGTCACCCACTACGTCCAGGACGGCCTCACCGCGCTCGGCCCGAAGGCCGCGGCCATGGGCCACGGCGGCACCGCCGGGGGCGGGATCCCCGACCTCGACAAGCTGCCGGCGCCGTTCCGCGAGGTCGTGGAAGCCGCGTACGGTCACGGCGTCGGCGACGTCTTCCTGTACGCCGCCCCGTTCGCGCTCCTCGGACTGGTCCTGGTGCTGTTCATCAAGGAGGTCGCGCTGCGGTCCAAGCCGGCCGCCCACGCCCCGGCCGCCGGCTCCGGCACCGCGGCGGGCGCCGAGGCTCCGGCCCCCGCCCAGGCCGCGGTCTGACGCCGGGCCACCCCGCGACACCCCGCGACACCCCGCTCCACCTGCGAAGGCCACCCCCCGATCCCGTACATCCGGGTTCGGGCGGTGGCCTTTCGCCATGGTGCCGGCGATCAGAACGACGAGCACGCGGTCGAGCGCCGCCGGGCGGGTACCGGGCGGGCACAGCGCCGTGTCGCCGCGCGGGGCCCGCCGAGGGTGACCGGGGGTCAGGACGTGGTGGAGAGGGGGGCCGTCAGGTCGTAGAAGGTGGCTCCGCCGATGGTGGACGGCTTGAACGTGGCCTTGACCCAGTTCTCGATGGCCGTACCGGTGGCGCCGGACGGGCCACCTCCGCCAGCGCCTCGGGTGCGGCCCGCGGCACCGTCATCGGCACCGTCCTCGGCGCCGCCCTGCGCGCCGCCTTCCGCGCTGCCCTGGCCGATGAACCAGTGGATCTTGCCGGCCTTCACGTACTCCTTGAACCGCTCCAGGGTCGGTGAGGGGTCGCTGCCGTTGAATCCGCCGATCGGCATCACGGGCTCCCCGGAGGCCAGCTGGTAGCTCGCCGCGTTCTGCGAGCCGATGGCGGCCGCCGCCCAGGTGTACTCGCCCGCGTCGGAGCGCAGGGCGGCCGTGGCCTCCGCCGCGACCCTGGTCCCGCCCAGCAGCCCACCGGGACCGCCCTGACCACCGCCACCGGGTCCGCCCTGACCACCCGGTGCCCGCTGACCGCCCTGACCACCGGGTACGCCTTGGCCGCCGGGTACGCCCTGGCCGCCCGGGCCCTGGGCGCGCTGGCCGCGCCGGCCGTCCTGGCCGTCCTGGCCGCCTGGGCCGCCCTGCGGGGCCCCGCCGGGTGCGACCCCGCCGGCCCCGCCGCCCGCTCCGCCCCCGCCGGCCCCGCCGGGCGCCTGCTCCCCGCCGGGCGCGAACCGCATCGCGCCGCCCGGGCCGCCGCGGCCTCCCGCCACCGCCGGTCCGGCGGTCACGATGGAGCCCGTGTGCGCGGTCGTCACGGTGGTCAGGCAGTAGGCGAGCGGTCCGGCCAGCGCCGCCGCCAGCCCCAGCGCCGCCACCGCCGCAAGCACCCGGCGCCCGGCCCGGGCGGCCAACGGCAGCGCCACCGCGGCGAGCAGCCCCGCCACCAGTACCGTCCAGCGCAGCCACGGCAGGTACCCGGTGGCCCGGCCGAGCAGCACGTACGACCACACCGCCGTCAAGGCCAGGACCCCGGAGAGCGTGAGCGCGGCGGCCAGGCTGCCGCGCTCCTCCCACAGCACGGCGACGCCCATGCCGACCAGCGCGGCCACGAACGGCGCCAGCGCCACCGTGTAGTACTCGTGGAAGATGCCCTGCATGTAGCTGAAGACGAGCACGGTGATCAGCAGCGCACCGCCCCAGGCCAGGAAGGCAGCCCGGGCCGTGCTCTCCAGCGAGTCGGTGGCCCGGCGGGCCCGCCAGGTCATCACCAGGCCGACCACGAGCAGGACCAGGGCGGCCGGCAGCAGCCAGGAGATCTGCCCGCCGATGTTGCCCGAGAACAGGCGGTCGATGCCGGTCTCTCCCCAGCCGCCGCCCCCTCCTCCGCCGGGCCGGCCGCCACCGCCCACGCTGCCCGTCTCGTTGCCGTTGATCCGGCCGAGCCCGTTGTAGCCGAGGGTCAGTTCCAGGAAGGAGTTGGTCTGCGAGCCTCCGATGTACGGGCGCGAGCCCGCCGGCCACAGCTCGACGGCCGCCACCCACCAGCCGCCCGCCACCACCATGGCGGCTCCGGCGAGCAGCAGCTGCCCCAGGCGCCTGCGCAGCCGGGTGGGCGCGCAGACGGCGTACAGGAGGGCGAGCGGCGGCAGGATGACGAGGGCCTGCAGGGTCTTGGTGAGGAAGGCGAAGCCGACCGCGACACCGGCCCAGACCAGCCAGCGGGTGCGCGCCCCGTCGAGGGCCCGCAGGACGCAGTACACGGTGACCGTCAGCAGCAGGGTCAGCAGCGCGTCGGGGTTGTTGAACCGGAACATCAGCGCCGCGACGGGGGTGAGCGCGAAGGCGGCGCCGCTCAGCAGCGCGGCCCCCGGTCCGAACGAACGGCGGACGGCCGCGTACAGCACCGCGGTCGTCCCGACGCCCATCAGGGCCTGCGGGACGAGGATCTGCCACGCGCCGAGCCCGAACAGCCGGACCGACAGCATCATCGGCCACAGGGCGGCCGGGGGCTTGTCGACGGTGATGGAGTTCCCGGCGTCGGAGGAGCCGAAGAAGAGGGCCTTCCAGCTCTCGCTGCCCGCCTGGACGGCGGCGGAATAGAAGGAGTTGGCGTAGCCGGAGGATCCCAGGTCCCACAGCAGCAGGACGGCGGTGGCGATCAGCAGCCCGGCGAGCGCGGGGCGCTCCCAGCGGGGCCGGCCGACGCGCGCCCGCACCGCGGTGGCCGTCGCGGGAGCGTCGGGGGCGCCGGGGGCGCCGGGCGAACCGGGGGCGCCGGGCACACCGGGCCCCTCGGGCGGGAGGAGCGGGAAAGCGGCCGTGGTCATCGGCTGTCCTTGGGCGTAGGGATCGCGGAGCCGCGCCGCTCGGGGAACACCCAGGCACGGAAGAGCAGGAACCGCAGCACGGTGGCGGCGAGGTTGGCGGTGATCAGGACGGCCAGCTCGGTGCCGTGCGCCGGCCGGTCGGTGGCCGCCGTGAGAGCGGCGAGGGAGCCGCTGGTCAGGGTCAGCCCGATGGCGAACACCACGAGCCCCTGGGCCTGGTGGCGCACGGCCCGGTCGCGGCCGCGGACCCCGAAGGTCAGCCGGCGGTTCGCGGCGGTGTTGGCGACGGCGGAGAGGAGCAGGGCGACGGCGTTGGCGGCCTGCGGGCCGGTCCCGGTACGGATCGCGGAGTACAGGAGCAGGTAGAGCAGGGTGGACAGCACACCGACGGCGCAGAAACCGAGGAGCTGTCGGGCCAGCCCGCCGTCCACGCCGGGCAGGGCGCCCCGGTCACGCGGGTCGTCCCCGAAGGGGCGGGCGAGCCGGTCCAGCGGCAGCGCCCCGACGGCGAGCGCGCGGCCCACCCGCCAGACGCCCTTGAGGTCCTCGGCGGCGGTCCGGGCGATGTGGACGGTGGAGTCGGGGTCGTCGACCCAGTCCACCGGCACCTCGTGGATGCGCAGCCCGGCCCGCTCGGCGAGCACGAGGAGTTCGGTGTCGAAGAACCAGCCCGAGTCCTCCACCAGCGGCAGCAGCCGCTCGGCGACGTCCCGGCGGATGGCTTTGAACCCGCACTGGGCGTCGCTGAACCCGGCGGCGAGGGAGGAGCGCAGGAGGAGGTTGTAGGCGCGCGACACGAACTCCCGCTTCGCCCCCCGCACCACCCGCGAGGAGCGGGCGAGGCGGGTCCCGATGGCGAGGTCGGAGTGACCGGAGATCAGCGGGGCGACCAGCGGCAGCAGGGCGTTCAGGTCGGTGGAGAGGTCCACGTCCATGTACGCGAGGACCGGCGCGTCCGAGCCGGACCAGACGGTGCGCAGGGCCCTGCCCCGGCCCTTCGCCTCCAGCCGGGTGCTGCGGACGCCCTCCAGGGCGGTGACGAGCCCGGCCGCGACCTCGGGGGTCCGGTCGGTGCTGGCGTTGTCGGCGACCGTGATCCGGAACGGGTACGGGAAGGTTCGGGTGAGGTGCTCGTGCAGTCGGCGCACGCACCGGTCGAGGTCTTTCTCCTCGTTGAAGACCGGTACCACCACGTCGAGGACGGGCTCGCCGGGCAGGGGCGCGAGGTGGGCCCGTGCCGGAAGGGCCCCGGGAGAGGCGTCGGTTGACATGCGACGAGCCTCGTGGGGCGCCCTGTCACCGCTGTGTGGTGAGCCTGTGCCCCGTCTGTGAGTCCCCGGCCGTACCCGTCGGGGCCGGGGGCAGCAGGACCTCGAAGCAGGTCCGTCCGGGCTCGCTCCGTACGCCGACCTGCCCGCCGTGCGCCGCGACCACGGCCTGGACGATGGCGAGGCCGAGCCCGGTGGATCCCGCGCCCCGGGAGCGGGAGGCGTCACCGCGGGCGAAGCGCTCGAAGACGTGGGGGAGCAGCTCGGGCGCGATCCCGGGGCCGTCGTCCTCGATCAGGAGCCGGACGGCGGATGTTTCACGTGAAACGCGCGCCGTGACGGTGGTGCCGGGCGGGGTGTGGGTGCGGGCGTTGGCGAGCAGGTTGACCAGAACCTGCTGGATCCGGGCCGGGTCGGCGAGGATCGTCGCGGGCTCCTCCGGCAGGTGCAGGCGCCAGTGGTGTCCGGGCCCGGCGACCCGCGCGTCGCTGACCGCGTCGATGACGAGGGGGGCCAGATCGGTTTCGGTGTCGCCGGTGGAGAGCGGACGGCCGGCGTCGAGCCGGGCCAGCAGCAGCAGGTCCTCGACCAGCCCGGTCATCCGGGTGGCTTCGGACTCGATACGGCCCAGGGCGTGCCGGGTGTCGGGGCCGGGCTCCTCCCGTCCCCGGCGGGTCAGCTCCGCGTAGCCGCGGATCGACGCGAGCGGGGTGCGCAGCTCGTGGCTGGCGTCGGCGACGAACTGCCGGACCCGGGTCTCGCTCTGCTGGCGGGCGGTGAGGGCGGAGGAGACGTGGCCCAGCATCCGGTTGAGGGCCGCGCCGACCTGTCCCACCTCCGTACGGGGGTCGGCCTCGGTGTCCGGCACCCGTTCGTCGAGTGCGGGTTCGCCGCTGTGGAGCGGCAGTTCGGAGACCCGGGTGGCGGTGGCGGCGACCCGCCGCAGCGGACGCAGGGCGACGCCGACGAGGGCCTGCCCGGCGAGGGAGGCGGCGATCAGCCCGGCCAGGGTGACACAGACCTCGACGCCGATCAGGGTCTCGACGGTGGAGTCGAGTTCGTGCAGGGGGAAGCCCAGGACGAGGCTCCCGTCGGGGGCGGAGAGCACCCGGTACGCGCCGAGCCCCGGCAGGCGCAGGTCCACCGGGTCGGCGCGGCCCGGGCCGGCGGTGCGGGCGACCGCCACGAGGGCGGCGGTCTGGGCGGGGGTGAGGAGCTCGCGGTTTCCGAGCTCGGGGTCCTCGACGCGGACGCTGCGCGCGGTGCCGGCCACCGTGCCGTTGGAGTCGAGCCGCACTCCGGTGGCGCCCAGGGGGGTGCCGGGGCCGAGGACGGAGCCGAGGCCCCCTTCCCGGACGGCCTTTGCGCCGCCGGGGCCACGGGTGCCCATGTCGACGGAGATCCGCAGCTGCTTGTCGAGCTGGTCGACCAGGTACGAACGCAGGGCGAGGGTGGTGACGGTGCCGATGGCGGCGCCCACCACGGCGATCAGCAGCACCGCCGAGACGACGAGCCGGGTCCGCAGCGACCAGGGCCGCCGCCGCGACCGGGCCGGGAGGCGCCACCACGGCGCGCGCCGCGACCGCGGGACACGCTCCGAACGCGGGACACGCTCCGAACACCGGGGGCGCCCCGGCTTCGGCGGGCGGCCGGACCGTGGCGGAGATCCCGGCCGGGTGGCGCGCGGGACCACTACTCGGCCGGCTTGATCAGGTAGCCGGCGCCGCGCCGGGTGTGGATCATCGGCGCCAGACCGGGGCCGCTCTCCAACTTCCGCCGCAGGTAGGAGATGTACAGCTCGACCACGTTGGCCTGGCCGCCGAAGTCGTACGACCACACCCGGTCCAGGATCTGCGCCTTGCTCAGCACCCGGCGCGGGTTGCGCATCAGGTAGCGCAGCAGCTCGAACTCGGTCGCGGTCAGGTGGATCTCCAGGCCGCCGCGGACCACCTCGTGGCTGTCCTCGTCGAGGCTCAGGTCCCCGACGGCCAGGACGGAGCCCCCGCGCGCGGCCTGCGCCGCTCCCGAACGCCGGACCAGACCCCGCAGCCGCGCCACGACCTCCTCCAGGCTGAACGGCTTGGTGACGTAGTCGTCCCCGCCCGCGGTGAGGCCCGCGATCCGGTCCTCGACGGAGTCCTTGGCGGTCAGGAACAGCACCGGGACCTGCGGGATCTCCCGGCGGAGCCGCCCGAGGACGGCGAGCCCGTCCATGTCGGGGAGCATGACGTCGAGGACCACCACGTCCGGCCGGAACTCCCGCGCCGCGCGCACCGCCGCGGCGCCGTCCCCGGCGCTGCGGACCTCGCAGCCCTCGTAGCGCAGGGCCATGGACAGCAGCTCGGAGAGCGAGGCTTCGTCGTCGACGACGAGCACCCGGCAGGGCCCGCCGTCGGGCCGCACCAGGGCCGTGGGGTTATGGGTGGACGTGGACGCGTGGGAGGTGGTCGTCGCAGTCATGCGACCACGCTGGACGGCGCCTCTGAGAGCGTTCTTGCGCCTACCTGTGAATTTCCTGAGAAACGACCGCGCCGGCCGGGAGGGCGCAACGTACCGGCCCGGATCCGCCCTGGAGGGGCTCGGGAACGGTCGGCCGCGGGTCACCCGGGGAGGCCGAACAGCCTGGCCCCGTTGTCGTGGCAGACCGCGCGCAGCCAGGCGTCCCCCAGGCCGAGCCGTTCGAGGGCGAGGAGCTGCCCGTCGTAGGGGTACGGGATGTTCGGGAAGTCGGTGCCGAGCAGGATGCGGTCGCCGAGGTCCGCGAGACGCCCCAGTTCCGCGCGCGGGAAGCCGCTGAACTGCTCGGAGAAGTCGGTGAAGGCCATCGTGGTGTCCAGGCGGACCTCGGGGTGGCGGTCGGCGAGGTCGAGGAAGTCGGCGTACTCGGGCATGCCCATGTGCGCGATGACCAGCGGCAGCCGCGGGTGGCGGGCCAGCAGCCGGGCGACCGGCTCGGGCCCGGTGTGCTTCCCGGGGACGGGCCCGGAGCCGCAGTGGATCACGGTGGGTGTGCCGGCCTCGGCGAGGAGTCCCCAGACGGCGTCGAGCCGGTCGTCGTTCGGGTCGTAGCCGCCCACCTGGAGGTGCGCCTTGAAGACGCGGGCCCCCGCCTCCAGGGCCTGGCGGACGTACCCGGCCGCGCCCTCCTCCGGGAAGAGGGTCGCGGTGTGCAGGCAGTCGGGGGTCCGGGCGGCGAAGTCGGCGGACCAGGCGTTGAGCCAGGCAGCCATCGCCGGCTTGTGGGGATAGAGCATGGCGGTGAAGGCCCGCACCCCGAACTCCCGCAGGAGCGCGACCCGCTGCTCCTCCTCGCAGCGGTAGGTGATGGGCCACTCGACGCCGGTCAGTGGGCCGACCGCGTCGAAGTACTCCCACACCTTCGCCAGCACCCGCTCGGGCATGAAGTGCGTGTGGACGTCCACCAGCCCAGGCAGGCCGAGCCGGGTGCGGAAGGCGAGGACCGCCTCAGCCGTTGCGGACAAAGCCGTGGCTCCGCTCTACGGTCGCGACGTGCAGGGTGTAGCTCTCGTACCAGTGGGCGCGGCCCTGCTGCATGGCCGCCTGGTGCTCCGCGTCCTGCCGCCACCGGGTGAGGGAGGCGTGGTCGCGGAAGTAGGCGACGGTGATGCCGAGTTCTCCGGGGGCGCCCGCGGATTCCTGTCCGAGGAAGCCGGGGTTCTCGGCGACGATCTCGTTCATCCGGTCGAGGGTCTCGGCGTAGCCGCTCTCCCCGGCGCCGCGGACACTGCTGAATACGGCCATCAGGTACGGCGGTTCGAAGGCCGGCAGGGGCTGAAGGGTCATGGTCACCACCCTCGGCGGAGCCCTCCCGCATGTCCACCGGAATCGGCCCCGGGCGGCCAAAGGGATCCAAGTCTTGACCATGGCCGCCGTCCGCGCGCCGCGGGCCGGAGCCCCTCGGGACGCCCTCGGGACGCCCTCAGAACAGCCCGTCCTGCTCGGCCGCCGGACACACGGTGAACGGGACCTCCGCCGAGGACGCCACCGTCACCACCCCGCCCGACGGGACCGCCAGCTCCCACCCGGCCAGCAGCCGGGCGTCCACGACGAGCCCGTCCGCGAGGTGCAGATCGGGACCGGCCACGCCCGCCAGTACTCCGGCCACCGCTCCGCCGGCCACCATGGCGGTGACCACCCGGGCGGGTACGGGCAGCCCGGCCAGCCCGAACGCCACGGAGTGGTCGACGACCTCGCACCCGACCCGCTCCAGCGAGTCGGGCCATCCCGGCAGGGCGGCCGCCCGCGCGTGCAGCTCGGCGACCTCCAGGGCCCGTTCGGACGTGGGCGGCAGCTGGGCCCGTACGGCGCGCTTGCGGGCGTACGCGATCCGGTCGGGCACCCCGAGGGCGGCGCGCAGCAGTTCCTCGGTACGCCGTGCGGCCATCAGCGGCCCGCGCCCCAGCCAGGCCCAGGCCACGGCGCCCTGCTCCAGCAGCCGGGCGGAGCCGCGCTCCTCGGCGGTGATGCCGACCTTGACCAGACCGGGCCCGAACCAGGCCAGGTAGACCCGATAGGTCCGCGGATCGGCGGCATTGGTGTCGGCGGCCACGGAGAACGACCGGTCCAGGCGTGCGCACTCGGGGCACTGGGCGTTCCCCGTACGGCCGGGCACACCGGCGCCCGTGCGGCAGGGACTCCGCTTCCCGGCCCGCCATACGCCCAGGCAGCGCCGCTCCCCGCACGCGACGAAGGCCAGCCGCTGCCCGTACGCGAGCACGCTCTCCCGCGTCCCGCGCCCCTCCCCGTACCAGCCGACGGCGGGCCGGCCCGCGCTCCACCGGATGCCGGTACACCACCAGGTCACAGCGGCAGGGGCCGCTCGAAGAAGGTGTCGAGGACGACGGTGGCGTGGGTGCCGATGACCCCGTCGATGGCGTACAGGCGGCGCAGCACGTCCTGCAACTGCCCGGTCGTGGCGGTGCGCACCTTGACCATGACCGAGGCGCTGCCCGCGATGATGTGCGCCTCCTGGATCTCGGGGATCGCGGCGAAGGCTTCACCGGACTCCCCCATCCAGGCGTTGGAGTCGACCATCACGTAGGCCAGCACCCCGCTGCCGACGGCGGCCGGGTCGACGTCGACGGTGGTACGCCGGATCACCCCGCGCTCGCGCAGTTTCCGTACGCGCTCGTGGGTGGCTCCGGCCGACAGTCCGACGGCCGCGCCGAGAGCCGCGTACGACTGGCCCGCGTCCTGCTGGAGGCGCAGGACGAGCGCCCGGTCGATGTCGTCCACGCGATCTTCCTCCCATGGGCCCGTCGGCCCTTGCGAAGACAGTACCTGATCCTGCAATCTCACCATCAGGCAGAATTTCATTCGGTATTTCGAACTCAGTGAGAACTGTGTCTGCCATAGCCGACCTAGCCTTGTACGAGATTCTGGATGAACGCTTCCGGACCGGCCGCTGCACCGGCGGCGACCTGCGACTGGAGCGGCTCTACGACGACTGCCGCCGAGCGGAAGGGCCGCTCTACCTGCCCGCCTGGCGCCAACTGGTGTGGAGCGACATCCCCGACGACCGGATGCTGCGCTGGGACGAGCCGACCGGCGCGGTCTCCGTCTTCCGCTCCCCGGCCGGCCACCCCCACGGCAACACCCTGGACCGCGAAGGCCACCTGACCACCTGCGAACAGGGCAACCGCCGCGTCACCCGTCCCCGAGCCGGTCTCGAACATCACCTTCGGCGGCCCCCGGAACAACCGCCTCTTCATCACCGCGACCACCTCCCTCTACTCCCTGGTGATGTCGGTGACGGGCCTCCCCCGCGTCCTGTGACCGCCGGGCCGCCCCCAGCAGGCGGATGCGGCTACCTGGCGACGAACTGCGTCAGGACCGCCTGCACCTCATAGATGTCGACACCCTTGGTGAAGGTCTTCTCGATCGGCGCCGGGGTCCCGGATATCCAGATCTTGAGCTCGGCGTCGAGATCGAAGTGCCCCGCGGTCTCCACCGAGAAGTGGGTGATGCTCCGGTACGGGACGGAGTGGTACTCCACCTTCTTCCCGGTGAGCCCCTGCTTGTCGATGAGCACCAGCCGCCGGTCCGTGAACAGGATCGTGTCCCGGATCAGCAGGTAGGCGGCGTGCACCTGCTCCCCCTGCCCCAGCAGGCGCGCGTAGTCCCGCTGCGCGGACACGGGATCGACGGTGTGCGCATTCCCGAACAGTCCCATGGAAGCCCCCTTGTTCCGATTTCGAACGATCTTCAAAACCGTACCGAGGCCGCGGGGTAACCGGCATCCCCCGCCAGAGCCATCCCGCCCCCCACATCCTCCGGGGTACCCCTCCCCATCAAGGAGGAGGCCGACCCCGCCCGGAGACCCGCCCGCGCCCCGGGCAACGCAAGAGGCCCCCCGGCGAACCGGGGGGCCTCTCAGGCTGTGCACTCGGCAGGATTCGAACCTGCAACCTTCTGATCCGTAGTCAGATGCTCTATCCGTTAAGCTACGAGTGCTTGGCTTGCTGGGGTTTTGCGCCCCGTTGGCCTTGCGAGAACAACAATACATGGACCTCGCCGGGACGCGAAATCCATTAGCCAAACCATGCTTGACCTGCGAAAACGCCCCGATTGAAGATCATCCAGCTGGGCGCGGGCGGATCGCACAGAGGTCGGATCGGATCCGGTCCGCGCCGGGAAACACCGAAGCCCCGGTCCATCAGGACCGGGGCTTCGTCAGGTGCGGAGGCGGAGGGATTTGAACCCTCGATGGGGGGTAAGCCCCAAACCGCATTAGCAGTGCGGCGCCATAGACCGGACTAGGCGACGCCTCCAGCACACCCCCGCGTACGAAGGTGCGTGCAGATGATGACACAGGCGCGGGGCCGGTCACCAATCCGCTCCCACGGTACTAGGACGCACGGCCGGAGGGCAAAGCCTTAGAGGCCCGCCGCGCGCAACGTCCGCGCGGCCCCGTCGTTGGTCAGGCCGTACGACGTACGGACGACCTGGAGTGCCCCCAATGCTGCGTCTCGCCGCTTTCGCCGTCACCTCCGCCCTGGCCACCGCGGTGGCCGGGCCACTGCCCCCGCTGCCCCTGGGCGGGCTGCTGACGAAGGCCACCCCCGACCGTCTCGCCATCACGATGGCCGACACCGGAAACCGTCGGCTGGACCGCGAGTACCGGCTCGAATGCGATCCCGTCGGCGGCGACCACCCCCAGAGGGAAGGCGCCTGCGCGCGGCTGGACCAGCTCGCCTCGGAGGGCAGGGACCCCTTCGCGCCCGTCTCCAAGCGGCAGATCTGCACCATGCAGCACGGGGGCCCGGCCACCGCCCGCATCACCGGTACCTGGCGGGGGCACAAGGTCGACGCGACCTTCCGGCGGACCGACGGATGTGAAATCAGCCGGTGGGACGAGTTGGAACCTCTGCTTCCGAGTGGGCGTTCCTGACCTGGGAGGATGCGCGGAATGGGCGCTATACACCGCACTTCGGCCACCCCACCGCGGGGCTGTGGCCTTAGACTCCTCCCGTGACTTGCCGGTAGTTGTGGTCAGGGAGGAAGCTCGTCGTGAGCAGCAGGCCATCCCGAGGCGCTGCTCGCCTCGCAGCAATACTCGACGCTCTTCCGGACGCGCTGTTGCTCGTCAACGCCAACGGCACGGTCGTCAACGCCAATTCGATCGCCCTCGAGGTGATGGAGAGCCCGGGGACCGGGCTCGTCGGACGCGGCCTGCTCGACCTCCTGCCCGATTTCGACTCCAAGCTGATCCCCGGCTCCATGCGCCGGCCCGGCGAGGACGAGGGCGGGCGCACCAAGCCCACCCGGATGACCGCGCGCCGCACCGACGGCAGCGAGTTCCCCGTCGAGGTCACCAGCGCCCACCTCGACGGCCGGGACGCCTACCGCGAGCCGCAACCCGCCTACACCGGCGACGAACTGCTGATGCTCGTCGTACGGGACCTCTCGCAGACCGTGGACACCGAGGCCGAGCTCGCCCGCTCCCAGCGGCAGACCGAAATGATCCTGCGGGCCGCCGCCGAGGGCGTCGTGGGCACGGACACCGACGGCCGGGTGGTGCTCGTCAACCCGGCCGCCGCCCAGATCCTCGGCTACCGCGCCACCGACCTGGGAAACCGTGAACTGCACGGTCTGGTCCAGCACTCCCGCGCCGACGGCTCGCCGTTCCCGTTCGAGGAGTCCCCGCTCGCCGACACTCTGCGCAGCGGACGCAAGCACCGGGTGCGCGGGCAGGTCCTGTGGAACAAGGCCGGACAGCCCGTCGCCGTGGACCTGACCACCTCTCCCGTACGGGACGGGGAGCAGCTCGTCGGCGCCGTGATGACCTTCACCGACCGCCGGCCCTACGACGCGCTGGCCGCGCGCCACGCCCAGCTGCTGGCCGTGCTGGGCGACTCCCTGCGCGGGCCGCTGGACGAGCTGCGCGGGGAACTGGCGACGCTGGCCGCCGACGACGCGGGACAGCTGTGGCCCGAGGCCAACCAATTGCTGCACCACCTGGCCGCCGGGTACTCGCGGATGACCACGCTCGTGGACAACGTGCTCGGCTTCCAGCGGCTGGACTCCGGCGGCGACCGGCTCCGGAAGAAGAAGGTCCTGATCAACGGTGTGGTCGCGGCCGGTGTGGACGGCGCGGTCGAGCTGATCGGGCCGGGGCGCGCCCAGTTCGCCGTCCACGCGCCGACCATCGAGGCCGAGGTGGACGCCGAGCGCATCGCGTCCGCCCTCGCGCACCTGGTCGCGGACGTCGCCGGGGTGGACGCCACCGGCAAGACCGCCCAGGGCAGCGGGTACGGCGACTCGACGATCGTGGTGGCCGCCGCACAGCGCGGTGATGTCGTACGGATCGAGGTGCGCGGGCCGTACGCGGGCGGGAGTCCGGTGCACGAGCCGATCGTGCGGGGCATCGTGGCCGCGCACGGGGGCGTGCTGCAGACGGTGGAGGTGCCGGGCGCGCCCGGCGGGGCCTACGTGCTGGAGCTGCCGCTCGGCTCGGGAGCCGGGACGGTGACCCTGCCGGAGCCGGAGGAGGAGCCCCCGGCCGACGAGAGCGCGCCGGCCGGGACCACCGGCGGAGCCGGTGGACGGCGGGCCCGGCGCGGAGTCGACGCGTTCCTGGACGACGGCGCCGAGCCTGCCGGCGCCCCGAAGCCCGCCGGCGGTGCCGCCTTGGCGCTCCCGTCCGGGCGGCGCCGGGCGGGCGAGACCGACGGCGACAGCGGTCCGGAGCTCGCGCAGTCCCCGGTGAACCCGGCGGGGCTTGGCACCGGGCGCCGCCGCGGGCGCGACGGCGACGGCAGCGGCGAAGGCGGTGAGGGCGGCCCCGGCCGGCCCGTGCCCCCGCGCGGCAACGCCATGCCCGCGCTGCCCCCCGTACCCGCGATGGCGCCCGTGCCACCCGTGCCGGTGATGCCTGCGGCGCCCCAGGTGCCGCCCGTTCCGGTGACCGAGCATCCCGCGGGACGGCGCCGGGCGCTGGGTGCGGCCGGTCCGGCACAGCCCGGCGGGCCCGTGCCGGCGACCGGGCTCCGGCCGGCGGCCGGTCCCGGGCAGGCCCCCGTACGGCCGATCGCCCCCGAGGGCGGTTTCGCGCTGCCGGCGGGGCCCACCCCGGCTCCCACCGCCCCGCAGACCCCGGCCGCGGCCGGTCCCGCCCCCTCGTCCCCTTCCGCGGAGGCGGACCCCGACGGGCCCGGCGGACGGCGCGGACGCCGGGTGCTGGGCGCTCCCGTACCCGCGTCCGAAGCTCCCGCCCCGGAGCCCGCCGAGGCCGCGGAGGAACCCGTACAGCCGACCGGGCGGCGGCGCGCTCTCCAGACCGCCCCGGCCTGGCCGGTGCCGGCGGCCCGGACGGCCCACGAGGACGGCGGGGCCTCCGGTCCGGCCGCGGTCCCCGGGGCCCGGCAGTCGCAGGAGGCCCCCGCAGAGGGCCAGGCCGCGCAGCCGATCAGCGTGCGCGCGCTCGGCACGCTGGGCCAGGGAATCTCCGTGGACCCGACCGGTACCGGTTCCGGGCGACGGCGCCGTCTCGCCGAGCCGGCGCCCCAGGGACGGGCGTTCGCCATAGGAGCCCCCGAGGCGGGCTCCGACGAGGGCCCCGAACCGCTGGACGGTCCGGGCGGCGCGGTCGAGGTGGTCAACCGGCCCGTACCGCGCCCCGTGGACGACGAGCTGCCGCCGGAGCCGCTGGACAACCCGCGCCGCCTCCTGGTGTGGCCCGCGCCCGACGTGCAGACGCAGCAGGCACTCAGCGACCGCGGCTACCGCCCGGTCGTCGTGCACTCCCGCGAGGAGGTGGACGCGCAGATCGCCGCGTTCCCCGCCGCGCTGTTCGTGGATCCGCTGACCGGGCCCATCACCCGCACCGCCCTCCAGTCGCTGCGCCAGGCCGCGGTCGCCGCCGAGGTGCCCGTCCTGGTCACGGCCGGGCTGGGGCACGCCACGCGGGAGGCCGCCTACGGCGCCGATCCCGCGGTCCTGCTCAAGGCGCTGGCGCCGCGAGACAGCGAGCAGCACCCGTCACGGGTGCTGCTGATCGAGGAGCACGACGAGATCGCGACCGCCCTGACCACCGCCCTGGAACGGCGCGGCCTCCAGGTCGCCCGGGCGGGCGCCGACACGGACGCCGTGGAGCTGGCCGCGCGGATGCGGCCCAACCTGGTGGTGATGGACCTGATGCAGGTGCGCCGCAGGCGGGCCGGGATCGTGGACTGGCTGCGCGCGAACGGGCAGCTGAACCGCACGCCGCTGGTCGTCTACACGGCCACCGGCATCAACCCGTCCGAACTGCCGCGGCTGGCCTCGGGGGAGAGTGTGCTCTTCCTCGCCGAACGGGCGACGACCGGCGATGTGCAGGGTCGCATCGTGGACCTGCTGGCCAAGATCGGGACCAACTAGTCATCCTGGCCCGATGGCCATCATCAACACGAGCGAGCAGACCGTCCCCGCCGACAGCGGGGAGGTGAACCTGCTGATCGCGCGACAGGTGGATCCGGGGCACGAGGAGACGTTCGAGGCCTGGGCCCACGGGATCCTGGAGACGGCCGCCGGTTTCCCCGACCACCTCGGGTACGGGCTGTTCCGTCCCTCGGTGGAGGGCGGGCCGTGGTTCCTGGTCCACCGATTCCGCAACCAGGCGGCGTTCCGGCGCTGGCAGGACTCCGCCGAGCGGGCCGAGTGGTTCTCGAACTGCCTGGGCCACCACCACACGGAGATAGCCCGGCGGGAACTGCACGGCATGGAGACCTGGTTCGCCAAGCCGGGTACGACCCGGCCCGCGCCGCCGCGGTGGAAGATGGCGATCAGCTCGGGGCTCGCCATCTTCCCGATCTCGCTGGTCGGCAACGCGGTGCTCGGGCCGTACCTGGTGGATCTGCACTTCGTGCTGCGGACGGCCGCCTTCGCCGTGGTCTTCAGCACCCTGATGACCTACGTGGCCATGCCCGCCGTCAGCAGGATGCTGCGGCCGTGGCTCACCAGGGGCTGAATCCGCCCGGTCCGGGCGCCGCGAGGCCCCCGACGGGCCCGCCGGCTCTCAGTCCAGCTTCGTCACGTCCAGCTCGCCATCGGCGTACTGCTTGCGGATCACCTTCTTGTCGAACTTGCCGACGCTGGTCTTGGGCACGGCCGCGATGACCGTCCAGCGTTCCGGCAGCTGCCACTTGGCGATCGACTGGCCGAGGAAGGCGCGCAGGGTCGCGTAGTCCGCGGTCGCGCCCTCCTTGAGGACGACGGTAGCCAGTGGACGTTCGCCCCACTTGTCGTCGGGGACGGCGACGACGGCCGCCTCGGCGACCTCGGGATGCGCCATCAGCGCGTTCTCCAGCTCCACGCTGGAGATCCACTCACCGCCGGACTTGATGACGTCCTTGGCCCGGTCGGTGAGGGTGAGGAAGCCGTCCGGGCTGATCACACCGACATCGCCGGTCTTGAGCCAGCCGTCGGCGCTGAACTTGTCCTCGGGGCGGACCGGTTCGCCGGAGGCACCGCCGTAGTAGGCGCCCGCGATCCAGGCACCGCGCACCTCCAGCTCGCCCGCCGACTCGCCGTCCCAGGGCAGCCGGTCGCCACCGGGGCCGACCAGGCGGGCCTCGACGCCTGCCGGGAAACGGCCCTGGGTGATCCGGTAGGGCCACTCCTCCTCGGCGCTCAGGCCGGCCGGCGGGTGGGCCATCGTGCCCAGCGGGGAGGTCTCGGTCATGCCCCAGGCGTGGCAGAGGCGGACTCCGAGCTTGTCGTATGCCTCCATCAGCGAAGGCGGACACGCCGCGCCGCCGATCGTGACCTGCTTCATCGAGGTCAGGTCGCGCGGGTTGGCGGTGACCTCGGCCAGCAGTCCCTGCCAGATGGTGGGGACGGCCGCGGCGTGGGTGGGCTTCTCCCGCTCGATCATCTCGGCGAGGGGAGCGGGCTGGAGGAAGCGGTCCGGCATCAGCATGTTGATGCCGGTCATGAAGGTGGCGTGCGGCAGGCCCCAGGCGTTCACGTGGAACTGCGGGACCACGACCAGGGTGGTGTCCTTGTCGTTCAGCCCCATCGACTCGGCCATGTTGACCTGCATGGAGTGCAGGTAGATCGAGCGGTGGGAGTAGATGACGCCCTTGGGGTCTCCGGTGGTGCCGGAGGTGTAGCACATGGCAGCGGCCTGGCGCTCGTCCAGTTCGGGCCAGTCGTAGGTGTCCGGGCGGCCCGCGAGGAGGTCCTCGTACTCGTGGACGCGCACGTCCAGGCCCTCGAGCGCGGAGCGGTCGCCGATGCCCGCCACCACGACGTGCTCGATGGTCGGCAGGTGCGGAAGCAGTGGCACGAGCAGCGGCAGCAGCGTGCCGTTGACCAGCACCACCCGGTCGGCTGCGTGGTTGACGATGAATACGAGCTGCTCGGGAGGGAGGCGGAGGTTCAGGGTGTGCAGGACCGCGCCCATCGAGGGGATCGCGAAATAGGCCTCGACGTGCTCACTGTTGTTCCACATCAAGGTCGCGATCCGGTCGTCCTGCCGGACTCCGAGTTCGTCGCGCAGGGCATTGGCGAGGCGGGTGGCGCGGGCACCGATCTCGGCGAAGCTGCGGCGGTGCGGCTCGGCCTCCCCGGTCCAGGTCGTGACCTGGGACTTCCCGTGGATCGTCATCCCGTGCTGGAGTATGCGGGTGACGAGGAGCGGTACGTCCTGCATGGTGCTCAGCAAAGCGTCCTCCCAGTGAGCGCTGCGGCGCTGCGGCGGCTACGGATGCTGCCGATTCTGCGCACGTACCGGTCGGCATGTCACTACCCGAGAGTAGAAATCGACCCGGCTGTTTCACGTGAAACAGCCGGGCGGATCGCGCCGCGGGTCCGTCCGGCCTCCGGTGTTTCACGTGAAACACCCGGTCGGAGGGCGTTCCGCCGGCCTTCACGGCCTCGTCAGCGCACCGGGGTGAGCTCGGGGTCCTCGCGGAGCTTGACCAGCGCACGCGATACGGCGCTCTTGACCGTGCCGACCGAGACCCCCAGCAGTTCGGCCGTCTGCACCTCGCTGAGGTCCTCGTAGTACCTCAGGACGACCATGGCCCGCTGCCGGTCGGGAAGCCGGGTCACCGCACGCCACATCGCGTCGCGCAGCGCCTGCGCCTCGGCGGGATCGGCGGCCGGCGCCGTCTCGGTCTCGGGCAGCTCGTCGCACGCGAACTCGTCGACCTTGCGCTTGCGCCACTGGGAGGTGCGGGTGTTGACCAGGGCCCGGCGGACGTAGCCGTCCAGTGCGCGGTGGTCCTCGATCCGGTCCCAGGCCACGTACGTCTTCGCGAGAGCCGTCTGGAGCAGGTCCTCGGCATCGCACGGGTTCGCGGTGAGGGAGCGCGCGGTGCGCATCAGGACCGTGCCACGGGTCCGGACGTACGCCGAGAACGACGGGTACGACGTCGGATTCGAGGCGAGCGTGCACACTGGCGTGGTCATGTCTCCACGCTAGGAGCGCGCGCGCCCCCTGCAATCGGCCGCAGGTGCCGAAGGGGGGTCCACCTCAGGTTGTAGGGGCAGAGCGCCCTCCACCTCCTGAAGGTGGAGGCCACCGAGGCCCGTGGCTCCGGGATCTCACCCGTCGGCTCCGAGGATCAGTCCGGAGGTCGGCACCCCCGTACCGGCCGTGACCAGCACGTGCTCCGTCCCCGTGACCTGGTTGACCGAAGTGCCCCGCAGCTGGCGGACGGCCTCGGCGATGCCGTTCATGCCGTGCAGGTACGCCTCCCCGAGCTGGCCCCCGTGGGTGTTGAGGGGCAGCGCGTCGGCAGCGACGAAATCGGCGGCCTCACCCGGCTTGCAGAACCCGAACTCCTCCAGCTGCATGAGCACGAAGGGGGTGAAGTGGTCGTAGAGGATCCCGACGTCGATGTCCGACGGCCGCAGTCCGCTGGTGCGCCACAGCTGGCGCGCGACGACGTCCATCTCGGGTAGTCCGGTGAGGTCGTCTCGGTAGAAGGAGGTCATGGCCTCCTGCCTGCGGCCCGCGCCCTGCGCGGCGGCGGTGATCACGGCGGGTACCTGCTTCAGGTCCCGTGCCCGCTCGGCGGTGGTGACGACGAGGGCCTGCCCCCCATCGGTCTCCTGGCAGCAGTCGAGCAGCCGCAGCGGCTCCACGATCCAGCGCGAGGCGGCGTGGTCGGCGAGGGTGATGGGCTTGCCGTGGAAATAGGCGGCGGGGTTGTTCGCGGCGTGCCGGCGGTCGGTGACCGCGACGTGCCCGAAGGTCTCCGGGCTGAGGTTGTAGGTGTGCAGGTAGCGCTGCGCGGTCATCGCCACCCAGGAGGCGGGGGTCAGGAGCCCCCACGGCAGCGCCCAGCCGAGGGCAGCACCCTCCGCCGAGGGCTCACGCTGCTGTACGCCGGAGCCGAAACGGCGACCGGAGCGCTCGTTGAAGGCGCGGTAGCAGACCACGACCTCCGCGACCCCGGTGGCGACGGCGAGGGCGGCCTGCTGGACGGTGGCGCAGGCCGCACCACCGCCGTAGTGGATGCGGGAGAAGAAGGACAGGTCTCCGATGCCGGCCGCCTGGGCGACGGTGATCTCGGGGCTGGTGTCCATGGTGAAGGTGACCATGCCGTCGACATCGGCGGGGGAGAGCCCGGCGTCCGCGAGGGCCGCGTGCACGGCCTCGACCGCGAGGGTGAGCTCGCTGCGGCCGGAGTCCTTCGAGAACTCGGTCGCCCCGATGCCGGCGATGGCGGCTCGGCCGCCGAGCTCGTCGCGGGTGCGGACGCTCATGCCGCACCCCCGGCGGCCAGGGTCACGGTGACGGTTCCGGTGACATGGTGGCCGATGCCGTTGGCGCCGAGGACCCGGATCTCGGCCGTGTCCCCGTCGAGGGCGGTGACGGTACCGGTGAGGGTCATGGTGTCGCCCGGATAGTTGGGGGCGCCAAGCCTGATGGCCACCTTGCGCAGGACGGCCCGCGGACCGAGGTGGTCGGTGATGTAGCGGCCGACCAGGCCGTTCGTCGTCAGGATGTTCATGAAGATGTCCGGGGAACCCTTCTCCCGGGCGAGTTCCGCGTCGTGGTGCACGTCCTGGTAGTCGCGGGAGGCGATGGCGCCCGAGACGATCAAGGTCCGGGTGACGGGGACCTCCAGGGGCGGCAACTGCTCGCCGACCCGTATCGCGCCGACTCTCATGTCTCAGCCCTCCTGCGCCAGTACGGCGCCCAGTTCGGCCAGCAGCTCGCTGCCGCAGCCCAGGTACGCGTCCAGCTGGCGTCCCCACAGGAAGTGCCGGTGGACGGGGTGCTCCAGGTCGGCGCCCATTCCGCCGTGCAGGTGCTGGCCCGCGTGCACGACCCGCTTGCCCGCCTCCGAGGCCCACCAGGCCGCGGTCAGCGCGTGCTCACGGGCGGGCAGGCCCTGGTCGATGCGCCAGGCCGCCTCGTAGGCGGTGACCCGGATCGCCTCGGTGTCCATGTACGCGTCGGCGGCGCGCAGCATGACGCCCTGGTTGGTGGAGAGGGGCCTGCCGAACTGCTCGCGGGTGCCGGTGTACTCCACGGCACGGGCGAGCGAGCCCGCGCAGACGCCGGCCTGGAGTCCGGCGAAGGCGGTACGGGCCCCCGCGAGTACGTCCTCGTAGGCGCCTGCGGAGCCCATCCGCTCGGCCTCGGCTCCGATCAGCGTCAGCCGGCCCGCCGACCAGGGGGCGGTGGTCTCCACCGGGGAGGTCCGTACGCCCGGCGCGTCGGTCCGTACGAGCCACAGGTCCCGGTCCGCGTCCGGGACCAGTACGTGCGTGGCCTCGCGCAGCCAGGGCACGGCGGGGGCGGTGCCGGACAGCCGTCCGCCCTCCGCGGTGATCCGGCCGCGGGCCGGGAAGGCCCCTGTGGCGACGAACTCGCCGGTGGCCAGAGCGGGCAGCAGGCGGGCCCGCTGTCCGGCGCTCCCGTGCGCGGCGACCGGGAGCACGCCGTACGCGCAGGTGGCGGCGTACGGAACCTGCGCGGTGGTGCGGCCCTGCTCCTCCAGCAGCAGGACCAGGCCCAGAAGTCCGACGTCCTCGACGGCCGCGATCAGCCCGGCCGTGGTGAGGGCCTTCCACAGCTCGGCGTCGCTGCCGCTGCCCGCGGCCGCGAGGCGTTCGTGGGTGGCGAGGTCGCCGAAGATCCGGGCGGCGAGTCCGGCCGCCGCGGCCTGCTCCTCGGTGGGGTGGAAGTCCATCAGCCCTCGCTTCCGCGGAAGACGGGGAGTTCCAGGTCGTCGTCGACGCGCAGGAACTCCAGGTGGACCGGCAGGCCGATGCGGACCTTGTCGTACGGGACGCCGGTGATGTTGGTGATCATGCGGACTCCCTCGGCGAGCTCGACGAGGGCGACCGCGTACGGTCCGCCCGCGGCCGCGGACTGCTCGTGCGCCGTGAAGGCCGGGAAGGGCGGGTGGTGCATGACGACGTAGCTGAAGACGGTGGCGGCGCCGGAGGCCTCGACGGTGTCCCAGTCGAGCGAGGCGCAGGAGTTGCAGCCCGGGAGCCAGGGGAAACGCGGGGTGGCGCAGGCGGTGCAGCGCTGGATCAGCAGCCGGTGCTCCCGGACACCGTCCCAGAAGCCCTGGTTGTCGCGGTTGACCACGGGGCGCGGGCGCCGCGGCTCGGGCTGCGGCTTGAGCTGTGCCTTGGGCTGCGGCTTGGGCTGCGCGGACTCGGCGGGCTGCACGGGGGCGGGCGCGAGGGCGGGGGCTGCTGCCGGTGCGTACTTCAGGATGCGGAAGCGGTGCGTTCCGGCGAGCTCGCCGTCCGCCCGGACGTCCGTGCGCGTGGTCACGAAGTGACCGGTTCCCAGTGTGGTCGTCTTGCGCGGCGATACGGACTCGATGACGGCGTCGAAGGTGACCGCCTGACCCGGCCGAAGGGGACGCAGGTACTCCTGCTCGCAGTCGGTGGCCACCACCGAGGTGAAACCGGCGCCCTCCAGGAGCGCGAAGAGCTCGTCGTAGGCGGAGGAGCGGTCGGTGTGGCCGGAGAGCCCGCCCATCGTCCAGGCCTGGAGCATGGTCGGGGGGGCGATGGCGTCCGGTCCGCCGTAGGCGGGATTGGCATCGCCCATCGCCTCGCACCAGTGGCGGATCATCGGTTCGTTCACGGTGTCCTTGCCGCGGCCCGCGGTGGCGGCCGGTCGCCCCTCGAAGTCCACCAGCAGCGCGTGGAACCCGGCTGCCGCCTCGGCCTCGGCCGGTGCACCGGCTCCGGAACTCCCGGCCCGGGACTTTCCGGCTCCGGCTCTCCCGGCCGCAGCCCTCCCGGCCGCGTCTGCCGTCATCGCTTCCTCCCCTTCATCCCGAGCCGCATCATGGCGACGATCTCCCGCTGTACCTCGCTGACCCCGCCGCCGAAGGTGTTGATCTGCGCGGCCCGGTTCATCCGCTCCAGCTCGCCGCCCTCGAAGGACTCGCTCCCCGGTCCCCGGATCAGGCCCTCCTCGCCCACCACCTCCTGGCACATCCGGTACACCTCGACGGTGGACTCGGTGCCGAGGAACTTCACGCCGCTCGCGTCCCCGGGCGCGAGGTCGCCGCCGCCGACGTCCTGGACGAGCCGCCAGTTGAGGAGGCGTACGGCGGCCAGCCGCGCGTGCGCCTCCGCGAGCCGGGACCGCACCCACGGCAGGTCGGCGGGGCGCTCCCCGGTGACCGGATCGGGGGTGCGGGCGTGGGCGAGGGCGGCCCCGTAGAAGTCCTCGGCCTGCATGCCGATGGCGGCGAGGGCCACGCGTTCGTGGTTGAGCTGGTTGGTGATCAGCCCCCAGCCCCCGTGCTCGGGTCCGACGAGGTTGTCGGCCGGCACCCGGACGGAGTCGTAGTACGTGGCAGTGGTGGTGAGCCCGCCGACGGTCTCGATGGGGGTCCAGGCGAACCCGGGTGCCTGCGTGGGCACCAGGATGATCGAAATGCCCTTGTGCTTGGGGGCCTGCGGGTCGGTGCGGCAGGCCAGCCAGATCCAGTCCGCGTTCTGGGCGTTCGAGGTGAAGATCTTCTGCCCGTCGATCACCCATTCCCCGGTCCCGTCGGCGTCTTCGTCGCGGACGGCACGGGTGCGCAGCGAGGCGAGGTCGGTGCCCGCCTCGGGCTCCGAGTAACCGATGGCGAAGACGATCTCCCCCGCGAGGATGCGGGGGAGGAAGAAGTCCTTCTGCTCCCGCGTCCCGTACTTCATGAGGGTCGGCCCGACGGTGTTGAGCGTGACCATGGAGACGGGGGCGCCGGCCCGGTACGCCTCGTCGAAGAACACGAACTGCTCGGCTGAGCCACGGTCCTGACCGCCGTACTCGGCAGGCCAGCCGAGACCCAGCAGTCCGTCGGCGCCGATGCGGCGCAGCAGTTCGCGCTGGTCGGCGGCGTCGTGGGGCACGCCGTCCGGCAACAGGTCCTTGAAGTACTTCCGCAGTTCGCTACGGAGCCGCAACTGGCCTTCGGTCGGGGCGAGGTGCACGGCGCTGGCCTCCCGGCATCACATCATCGAGTAGACCTGACTGTCCGTCAGATTTACCGGTGGTGTCAAGGTCGCAAGCGCGGCGACGATGCGGGCGGGACGCTCGGGGCGGGCGGGTACGCGCGAGGGCGCCCGCGCTGCCGGACCCCAGCCGGTCCGGTCGCACGGGCGCCCTCAACAGTCGGAGCGGCTCAGGCCGTGCTCACCACCAGGGATGGAAGTTGACCGCGATGTTCGAGTTGGCCTGATGGATCGCGGTGAAGGCCGATCCGTTGACCTGCGCGGTGTTGTTCTGGTTGGACGCGCCGGAGCCGGTCGCCACCTGCTGCGAGGTGGAGGAGTTGCCGAGGTTGTTGCCGCCCACGCCGCTGCCGATGATGCCCGCGGCGCTCGCATTAGATCCGTCGTTCGCGAGGGAGCCGTTGTCCGCCGAGGCCACGCCGCCGAAGAGGGCGATGGTGAGGGGGAGAGCGGCGGCAGCGGCGATGACGCGGGCGGTACGGATGCTTGCCATGTCTGAATCCTCCAGGAAACCGAAGTGGGACTTGCACCGGGACAGTTGGCCGACCGCCCCGGTCGTTCCGTGTGGGACGACGTCGCGACACCAGAGTTGCCCACCGAATCCCCGGCGAACCACCCCGGAGTCCCCGATTCCCCCGCAAGTATGACCAACATCGGATAAACCCTCTTCACGCCCTCGATGCCCCTGGTCAACGCCCCGGACTCGGGTAAAGCCCTTGCTGTACAAGGGATGAAGCGTTCCTTCAGATCAGCGTGTCCCGGACATGCCGAAAAGGGCCGCGCCGTCCGGGAACCCCACCGTCTCCCGGGCATGCGGCCCTGCGATACCAAGCTTCGCGCCCCCTGCACGCCCCCGGCGTCCGCCGGGGTGATCCATCCGTGCCCCAGTTCTGGGGCACCACTCGGCGCGATCCACGGTCACGAGCGACCGGGCTCCAGCGCCTGCTACCAGTCGCGCTTCCCACTCCTACGGCTGCCTACGACTCCTACTGCTCACGCCGTTCCTGCTCACGCACGCCCTCGCGCGCCGGATTCGGCGCGTGCTCCTGCTGCTTACTGCTTACTGCTTACTGCCTGCTGCCTGCTGCCTGCTGCCTGCCGGTACTCGTACTGGAGCTGGTACTACGGCTCCTGCTCGGTGGCGGCGGGTACGCCCGCGACACCGGATCGGATCTGCGACCACTGCGGGCCACGGGGACCTACGCGGCGAGCGCCAGCGCTTCCCGGGCGGCGCCGGCGCGGGATCCGAACGACGCGGTCAGCACTCCGGCAGGGGATCCGACCGGGCTCTGCACCGCGGCGGACGATCCCGATCCGGCACCCATGGCGGCGGCGGTGGTGGAGCGGCGGACGGACGGGGTCTTGCCGTGCGCCTCGGCGCGGATCCGCTGCTTGATGGTCGGCGGGAGCGAACCACCCCGCATCATGGCCCTCCACGTCCGCCGGGCCGCAACGGCCGCCCGGCGCGTGGTGGCGGCCGCGGGGGCCGGAACGGCGGGGGCGGAGACGCCGGCGACCGCCGGGGCGGCCTTTGCGCCGAAGCCGAGGGAGGCGAGGAGCGCCACGAGTGCGGCGAGGACGGCGGTCCAGATCGAGGTGACGGTGCTGCGGTGAGCCATGACGAGGTGCCTCATTTCGCGATGTTCTGACGGGCGGATCTGAATACATTCGTCATGATGTGGGCGCAACCGCACGACCCCGACGACGCGCGCCGATCGTCCGACAAACACCACTCAAAAGGCCCAAAGGCGCTCTTACGGACCTGCGGCCGGCGGCCCGGGACCATCCCCTGCGAGGCGCGGCTCTTCCCGACGCACCGCCTCGGGCCCCGCCTCCAAGGGCCCCGGTGCCGACTTGCGTACGGAGCGGAGCGGGGCTCTACTGCGACCCGACGGACACCGGAGCGGGCCAGAGATGGTCGGGGGTGACGGCGTTCCCGGTGATCGAAGACAGGTTCTTGCCCCGGTACTCCGCGTCGGAGCTGACGCGTACGACGAGTGTGGCCTCGGCGGCGGGGAGCCTGGCGGCGCGCAAAGGGCGCGACCCCTACCGGGATCGCGCCCTTTGACCTGCTGCTTCACTCACCTGGCGGTGGGTGTGGGATTTGAACCCACGGTGACATCGCTGCCACGACGGTTTTCAAGACCGTTCCCTTAGGCCGCTCGGGCAACCCACCTGGCCGGTACAGAGTACCGGGCTGTGGCGGGCGCCGGGGCGGGTGCGAAGTCAGGCCGTCTGGGCCTTGTCATAGGCCGCCTTGGCCTCGTTGCCGAAGTACGGGCCGTACATGCGGTTCGGCAGGAAGGTGTAGCCGAAGCTGTTCACCGAGACCTGGGTACCCAGGCCCGTGGCCTCGTTGAAGTCCTGGAACCAGGGGCCGCCACTGGAGCCGCCCGTCATGTTGCAGGCCAGGCTGTGGTCCTTCGTCAGGAGGAAGTCCTTGCCGCTGTTGCCACTGCAGTAGACGAGCTTGGAGCCGTCGTACGGTGCTGCCGCGGGGAAGCCGAAGGAGTACATCCTCTTGTTGTAGCCGCCATTGAAGAGGATGCCCTGGGCTCCGACGGCCTGAGTGAGGGTCTGTCCGTTCAGCGGGGCCACGACGGCCAGGCCGACGTCCATGTTCATGTCCTCGCTCGCGGCCCACTGGTCGGTGGCGAAGGTCTTGGTCGCCGACCACTGGCCGTAGGGCGCGGTGCCGTTGCTGTAGGCGGGTACGAAGACCCAGTTCGTGTGCCAGGCCCCCTGGTACTTCACGCAGTGGCCGGCCGTGACGACCGTGCCGCCGTTGGCACTGGTGATCGAGTCGCCGGAGCAGGACGCGGTCCGGCCTCCCATCGTGAAGAAGACCCGGCCCGAGGTCTTCACGACCGCGCCGCCGCCCGTCCAGGCGCCTCCCGCCTGTGGGAACGCCGTGGGGGAGGCCGCACGGGACTCCGGGGACGGGGCCGTCGGCGCGATGGCCGTGGGGCGGACCGACGCGGCGGCCGAGACGACCGGGCCGCGGGACGGCCCGGGGACCGCGGTGATGTCGAGCGCGGTAGCGCCGCGCATGCGCTCCGCGGTCCAGAAGCCCGGCGCGTGCTGCTGCCGGAAGGACGCGGGGGTGGAGCTGTCCGCGGCGGCTACGGGAGCCGCGGCGGTCAGGACGCCCGCGATCAGGGCGCCGGCCGATAAGACGACGGACAAGACGGTGCGATGACGATTCACGCAGGACTCCTTCGGCCGTGCCCGGACCGGGGCAGGGTGGGGGTGAAGAGCGGTCGGTGCGGATCGGCTCTGCGCAGTGCATTGCGGTGCGGCTTGCCGGGGCAGAGTGGCACGGCCGCGCGTCGATGTCATGAGGCAGTTGGAACGTTCGGTCGGTTCTGGCCAGCAATTGGCCAACTCCCCCCGTTCACGGTTCATACGGTGAGCAGCACGCCCACGTACGCGGCCCCGGCCACCACCACCCAGGCTCCGAGCCCCAGTGCCGCGGCCCGCCCGCCCGTACGGGCCAGTGTCGGCAGGTGCACCGCGCTTCCCAGCCCGAACAGGGCCGCCGCCAGCAGCACCTCCTGCGCGGTGTGCGCCCATTCCAGGGCCGCGGCGGGCAGTACGCCCGTGGCACGCAGCGCGGCCGCTGCCAGGAACCCGGCCACGAACAGCGGTACCGGGGCGGGCCGGCGCCCCGAGGGGGTGCGCACCCCGCGCCGCCGGGCCCGGACGGAGAAGGCCACGGCGGCCACCAGCGGCGCGAGCAACGCCACCCGCATCAGCTTGATCAGGACCGCCTCGCCCAGCGCGCCCGGGCCGGCGGTCTGCGCGGTGGCCACCACCTGGCCGACGTCGTGGACGCTCGCCCCGACCCACCGCCCGAAGGCCGGGTCGGAGAGCCCGAGCGGGCTTTGAAGCAGCGGCAGGACGGCGATGGCCAACGTGCCGCACAGGGTCACCAGCGCCACCGAGGCGGCCACGTCCTCCTCCTCGCTGCCCGACACCTCGCTGACCGCGCCGATCGCGGAGGCCCCGCAGATCGAGTAGCCGGTGGCGATCAGCAAAGGCTGGTCTCCCGGGAGTCCGAGCCTTCGGCCCAGCCAGAGCGTGCCGAAGAAGGTGGCCGCGACCACCCCGGCGACCATGGCCACCGTGGCCCAGCCCAGCCGCAGCACCTGGTCCAGCCCCAGTCCCAGGCCCAGCAGGACGATTCCGATCCGCATGAGCCGACGTCCGGCCAGGGAGAGCCCCGGGCGCGCGGGTCCCCGTACGAAGCTCCGCAGGCCGGGCAGGTGCGCCGCGGCGATGCCCAGCACCACCGCGGCAGTGAGCATCGGCACCACGGGCAGTGCCCGGTGGACGAGCCAGGCTGCCAGAGCCCCGCCGGCGGCGGCCGCCACACCGGTCCAGGTGGCCGGTGTTTCACGTGAAACAGAGCGGGCCGCCGCCGCTCCCTGAGGGCGGTGAAGCAGCGCCATCAGTCGACGGGAAGCGTGTAGGAGCGGCGGATGCTGGTGCCCAGGCGGGATACGTCGGCGCCGTACACGTGCAGGGATATGGCCTTGGTGGAGCAGGAGTTACGAACCTTGTGGATGTCACCGGGCGGGGCGAATCCGCAGACCTCGCCCTGGCCGTTGACCACGTCCTCCGTGGCCACCAGCCGGGCCGTTCCGGCGCCGGGTGCCAGCCGGTAGCGCCGTTCGCTCTCCTCGCCCATGTGCACTCCTGCCACGCACCACGACACGTGGTCGTGGATGCAGGTCTCCTGGCCGGGCAGCCACACCAGGGCCACGACAGAGAAGCCGCCGTCGGACTCGGCGTGCAGGATGTGCTGCCGGTACCGGTCGGGGGAGCCTTCGCTCTGAGCCGGCGTCAGCAGGTCGGGCGCGCCCAGGTGCGGTGCGAGGCGTTCGCCGACCAGGTACGCGGTCAGGTCGGGAGCCAGGCCCCGGTCCACGACCGTACGGATCTCACTGACGAGGGCGGCCATCCTCGTGGTGGGAGGGGCCGGCATGGTGGTGGTCATGTCGGCAGCGTCCTGCGGACGTCCCATCACGTCCAACGACAGTTATGACCCGAAATCCCAAGCACCGCTTATGGATCGGTCAGCAGCCCACCCGGTTCGCGGCCACCTGCTTCAACGCGTCGAGCACCACGGCCGTCGCCGGGATGCGCAGGTGGTCCCGGTAGACGTAGGCGGCGATGTGGCGGCGCGCGGCGGGCTGGAGCGCCCGCCCGCAGACCCGGCTGAGGGACAGGGAGGGCAGTACCAGCGCGGGCATCATCGCCACGCCCAGGCCCTGTGCGACCAGGCTCTGCACCACCAGATTGTCGTCGGTGGCGAAGCGGATGTCGGGTACGAATCCCAGCTCGGCGCATTCGTGCAGCAGGTTCGCCCGGCAGCGCGGACAGCCCGCGATCCACCGCTCCTCGGCCAGGTCGGCCAGGTGCACGGCCCGTCGCCGCGCCAGCGCGTGCCCGGCCGGGAGCAGCACCGTGAGCTGGTCCTCCAGCAGCCTGACCTCGGCGACCTCCTCCGGGATCTCCTCGTGCAGCCGCGGGTAGGTAAAGGCCAGCGTGATGTCGCACTCTCCCCGTTCCAGCCTGCGCAGGGAATCCGGGGGCTCGCACTCCAGCAGCTCCACCTGGATGCCGGGGTGGTCCTTGGCCAGGCCGCTCAGCGCCTCGGGGACCAGGGTGGCGTTGGCGCTGGGGAATCCGCACAGCCGGACCCGCCCCGTGCGCAGGCGGGCGTACGCCTTCAGCTGTGCCTCGGCCGCGGAGAGGCTGCCGAGGATGGTCTCGGCGTGCCGGGACAGGGACTCCCCCGCCTCGGTGAGCCGCATCCCGCGGCCCACCCGGGTGAACAGCGGTGTGCCGACGGCACGTTCGAGCGCCTTCATCTGCTGAGTGATGGCGGGCTGGGTGTAGCCCAGGACGCGGGCCGCCGCCGAGTAGGACCCGGAGGCCACGACCGCGTGGAACGTTCGTATGTGCCGGGAATCGAACACGAGCGAAGCATAAGCGGACGTTGGGAGGGGCCGTAGGCAGAATCCCGCCTACGGCCCCTCGTCAACGAGCCACCGCGCCGTCCGATTCGGCTACTTGTCGCCGACCCGCGAACCGAGGGTGATGTCGACCGTGTTCGGCTTGCCGCCGCGCTGGTAGGTCAGCTTCACCGTGTCGCCGGGCTTGTACGTCCAGATCATGCTGATGAGCGTCGGCCCACTGTCGACCGGCTTGCCGCCGAACTCGGTGATCAGGTCGCCGGGCTTGAGGCCCGCCTTGCCGGCCGGGCCGTTCGGGTCGACCAGCTCGTTGACGGGCGCTCCCTGCTCGGAGATCTTGGCGCCGGCGACCTTGGCCTGGAGGTCGACGGAAACCAGGATCACCGGGTACACCGGCTGGCCCGTCTTGATCAGCGATTCGGCGACGTTCTTCGCCTGGTTGATCGGGATGGCGAAGCCGAGGCCGATCGAGCCGGCCTGACCGCCGCCGAAGCCGCCGTTGCCGGCCGACTGGATGGCGGAGTTGATGCCGATGACCGCGCCGCGGCCGTCGAGGAGCGGGCCGCCGGAGTTGCCCGGGTTGATTGAGGCGTCCGTCTGGAGGGCGCTCATGTACGAGTTCTTGCCGCTGGAACCGTCGCCCGAGGCGACCGGGCGGTTCTTGGCGCTCACGATGCCGGTGGTGACCGTGTTGGACAGGCCGAAGGGCGCGCCGATCGCGATGGTGGAGTCGCCGACAGCCACTTTCTCGGAGTCGCCGAGGGGCAGCGGCTTGAGGCCGGCCGGCGGGTTCTTCAGCTTGAGCACGGCGACGTCGTAGCCCTGGGCGCGGCCCACGACCTCGGCTTCGTACTTCTTGCCGTCGGAGAACGTCGCGGAGAGCTTGCCGCCGTTGGCGGCCGAGGCCACGACGTGGTTGTTGGTGAGGATGTGGCCCTGCTGGTCGTAGACGAAGCCGGTTCCGGTGCCGCCGTCGCCGTCGCCGGCTGAGGCCTCGATGGTGACCACGCTGGGCAGCGCGCCTGACGCCAGCCCCGCGATGGAGCCCGCCTCGCGCTTGAGGTCCTTGGGGGTGTTGCCCGCGCTGATCGTGGTCGACCCGGTGCCGTTGTTGCTGCGGTCGGCCGCCCAGTAGCCGACGGCGCCGCCGATACCGCCCGCGAGGAGGGCCGCGACGAGGATGCCCGCGATGAGGCCGCCCTTGCCCTTCGGCTTGGGCGGCGGAGTCCCGTCGGCGCCCAGCGGGGCTCCCCAGCCGCCGTGGCCGCCACCACTGTAGGCCGGGACGGTGGGGGGCGGGGGCGGCCAGCCGTCGGCGCCGTGCGCGGACCCGGGGCCCTGGCCGTACGCGGAACCCTGGGCCGGCCCCTGGCCGTAGTGGCCCTGCCCCTGGTTCTGGCCGTAGTCCGCGCCCTGCGGAGCCTGGTCGTACGCGGGATTCGGCGCCTGGCCGTACCCCGGGGCGGGGTGCGCCGGGACGGGCGGGATCTGCTGCGTCGGCTCGGTCCCCGGCGGAACCGGCGCGGAGGCGGGCTGCTGAACCGGCGCGGAAGCGGGCTGCGGCTGCGGAGCCCCAGCCTGCGTCTCGGAGGCCGGAGCAGGTGGTACGGACGGGGCCGCGGGATGCTGGGGGGCCGCGGTGCCCTCGTTCTCGTTGCTCACAGCGCTCTCTCCTCGTCACACACGGCTTCGGCAATCTCTGGCGATATAGGTCCGGCAGAACGTTCGACGTGCCGTACAAGTTCCTGGGCAAAGCCTTTCCCATGACCCGTCGGAGCACTGTAAGCCGGACCTGTGAGTCTCCCCGCATTCTTTATATCTGACATTTCGGGCTCCCGGCAGTACTGGGCCCGACGCCCCGCGCCCGCTCGATGGCACCATGACACGGTGACCCACGCAACGCCGCGCCCCATCCAGGTCGTCGCCCACCGCGGCGCCTCGGAGGATGCCCCCGAGCACACCCTGGCTGCCTACCGCAAGGCCATCGAGGACGGCGCCGACGCCCTCGAATGCGACGTCCGGCTCACCGCCGACGGCCACCTGGTCCTGGTCCACGACCGCCGGGTGAACCGCACGTCCAACGGCCGCGGCGCCGTCTCCGCCCTGGAGCTGGCCGATCTCGCCGCACTCGACTTCGGCTCCTGGAAGGACCGCGAGGAGTCCCCGGACTGGGACGCCGACCCCGATCGCACCTCGGTGCTCACCCTGGAGCGCCTCCTCGAGCTGGTCTCCGACGCCGGGCGGCCGGTCCAGCTGGCGATCGAGACGAAGCACCCGACCCGCTGGGCCGGACAGGTGGAGGAGCGCCTCCTCTTCCTCCTCAAGCGCTTCGGCCTGGACGCCCCGCCCGCCGCCGGCCCGCACCCGGTCCGGGTCATGAGCTTCTCCGCCCGCTCCCTGCACCGGGTCCGGGCAGCCGCACCGACCGTGCCGACCGTCTATCTGATGCAGTTCATCTCGCCCCGGATGCGGGACGGGCGGCTGCCCGAGGGCGTGCAGATCGCCGGCCCCGGGATGCGGATCGTGCGCAACCACCCCGCCTTCGTCCGCAAGCTTCAAGCCGCGGGGCACTCCGTGCATGTGTGGACGGTGAACGATCCGGAAGACGTTCGGCTGTGCGCTGATCTGGGTGTGGAAGCGATCATCACGAACAGACCCCGTCAGGTTCTGTCACAGCTGGGACGCTGACGTCCCGTTTTGCGCTCCTGCCGCCTTCACCCCTCCGGTCACAGGTTGTGCCCCGGCGCATCCGCTCCGCATTCGATCGCCGCGAATGCGTCAGAGGGCCCCGCTACGGCGGTTTCCGGTCCAGGCCAATGGGGCATCCAGACCATGCGTGGGGCTAAGGAGGTTCCGGGGGTGGCGTTGGTGGTGGCACAAGAAGTGCCCACGTCGTCGTGCATGGTCGTATGCCATGGCCCTGCCGGCGTGGGCGAGGCGAGACACCGGATGCGTGAGGAATTGCGCCTCGGCGGGGTGTCCGAATCGATCGTGGACGATGCCGTACTGGTCCTTTCCGAACTGCTCAGCAACGCCTGTCGACACGGCAGGCCGCTGGGCTCACGGGAGATCGGCGACGGCGAGATACGCGCCGCTTGGCGCGTCGACAAAACGGGGCGGCTGACGGTCGAGGTCACGGACGGGGGCGGGCCCACTCGCCCTGTCTCAGCCAAGCCCTCGGTCACCGCGCGTGGCGGCCGGGGGCTGAACATCATCAGCGCCCTGGCACAGAACTGGGGTGTCCGGGACGGAGCGGCGGGCGAGGTCACCGTCTGGGTGATCATCTCCTGCGGGGCCCGGCACGACGATTTCGCTACGCGCGTTGCGCCCCCGGCGATCGACTTCGGCACGGCCATCGGACGGTACGACTCCTGACCGCGTAATCGACCTGCGGCCGGTCAGAACCGACAACAACCGACCGCAACTGACAACAACCCGCGACCAACGGAGCGGAGAGCAGTCCGGCCATCGGCAGAAGCGGCCGTCCGGGAGCGCACGCCGACCGTGCTCCCGGCCGCACCCACCGGTTGCGGCGGTACGAACGGCTAGGCTCGCGCCCAGACACGACGCCGTACCGCCGCAACCGGGAGACACCCACGATGGCCAAGAAGCGCCCCGCAGCCAAGACTGCAAAGCCGCAGCTCAACAACGGTGAGATCCCGGTGGTGGGCGCTCGCGAGCCCTGCCCCTGCGGATCCGGGCGCCGCTACAAGGCGTGTCACGGCGCGGCCGCCGCGCACGCCGTCACCGAGCACGTGCAGCGCCCCTTCGAGGGCCTGCCGGGCGAGTGCGACTGGGTCGCGCTGCGCGAGCTCGTCCCCGCGGCCACCGTGCCGCTCACCCTCAAGGCCGGTCTGCCCGAGGGCGTTCCGTCCGTCACGCTGGTGACCGTACTGCCCCTGGCCTGGCCGGCACTGCGCCGCGAGGACGGGTCCGTCCTGCTGGGCCTGCAGAACGAGTCCTCCACCGGGGATCTCGGCCGCGACATGGCCGACACCCTGGAGCGCGCCCTCGCCGCGGAACCGGGCACTCCCGTTCCGGCCCGTCGAGTTCCCGCCGAGGGCCCGCGACTTCAGGACCTCCTGGACGCCGACGGCGGTTTCGAGCCGGTTGTCCACACCGGATTCGAATTCTGGATTCCGGAATCGGAGAACGCGCAGAGCGCCTCCCCGGAGATCGCCGCCTCCCTCGAACGCGCGAACGCGGCAGCCATTCCCACCGTCAAGCTGGCCGGCGTGGACGCGGCCTACTGGTGCGAGACCCCGGACAAGAACCACCTGCGCTGGGTCATGCCGCACCCCGAGGAAAAGCTGCTCGACGCGCTCGCGCGACTGCACGCGGCCGGCACGTCCTCGCTGGGCGAAGGCACCCGACTCGTCGGTTCCTTCCGTGCGCACGGACTGATGGTCCCCGTCTGGGACCTGCCCACCGGGGTCACGGCCGACGACGTCGAGAAGCCCGCCGCCGAGCTCGCGGAGCGGCTCGCCGCGGCTCTGGCCACGGACGCGCCGCTGACCACGGAGGAGCGCCGGGCGCGCGGCGGGCTCACCAACCGACAGGTGACCCTCAGCTGATCCCGGCGCCGCACGGGACCGGTGACTGGAGTCACAACTCCCGCTAATCGTCTGCAAATCGCTGTCTGAATATCAGAGATCGAATTTGCGAACAGGCGATCTCTTGTTACCGTTCTTGTAGCCCGGTCGCTGGTGCATCCCCCGTCGCCAGCGACCGGGCGCTTGATTTTCCGCGGTACTCAACCGTCGGATGGTGCCGGTGAGTTGCTCCCGGACCGCAGCAGCAAGTCGCCTTCATCATCCGGAACTGCAAACTCCGCTACGGCCGAGTAGCTTTCCGGAGTCCCGGCAGAGGACTCCCTCGGCGTCTCGCACAGCCCCGGCTCGTCGCCCACCCCGACCGCGCACCGGATCTGCACCGTGCGGCCGGCCGGCCCCATCACCGTGAGCACGGCATCCAGGGCCCGGCCACTCGTGTTCCGGTAGTAACTACGGCCCCACGTAAGCCCTTCACCGACGAGCACGCAGGTCTGGGCCTCCACACCGTGGGGCGAGGACACCTCGGGTCCGCAACGGGAATCCGTACGGGGCTGCTCGGCCGGCCCGGGCCGCTCGCGGCCGGAGGCGGCCGCCGGGTCCGAGGGCGGCGCGGAACCGGTCCGCGGAGCGTCCGAGAGCCCGAGCGTCGAGAGCAGCCCGCCGCCTTTCCCGTCCTCCTGACCGGCGAGATCCGGGCCGGCGATCGCACCGGCGAGCGGAAGCGACAGGATGATCAACACACCGGCGCCGATACCGATCAGGCGGAGATTCATTCGCCGAACATAGCGATCCGGGAATGGGGCGCGGAGGGCCCCGCGCCCAATTCCCTTGCAAACTCGTTCTGCTGGCACCCGTACGAGTGATCCGCCCGATCCAGGACGGATCAGTACGTGAGGCGGCTGCCGCCTCCCGGGGCACCGCTGCTCGCCTCGACCAACGCGTCCACGACGACCTCGACCTCGGGCAGCCAGAGGGTCCGCGCCGCGGCCGCGGCGGGCGGGACCGCCGCGCGCGTGAGCCGGGGCAGGGTGCGGGGCCGCGGTGTCGGACGCGGTTCCCGCTCCCAGCGCACCTGACCGCCGCCGGACGCGGCGGAGGGCGGCAGCAGCACGTAGCCCCCCTCACCGTGGAAACGCAGCGAGGACGGCACGTGGTCCTTGGCGTAGAGGAGCTCACCGAGTCGCTCAAGCGAGTACGGCGCCACCAGCAGCGACCACCGGGTGGGCGTGGCCACGACCGGCCCGAGGCGCATGCCCTGCGCGTCCAGCCGTACAAGGGCCTGCGCGGCGGCGCCCGCCGGCAGGCTCACGGCGCACGGGGCGGCGCCGCCCGTGGCCAGGAGGACGGGTGCGGTGGGCCGGTTGGTCCACCACCAGGTCACCATCCTGGGGTCGGTGGTGGCGGCGAGGAGCCCCGGGTCGAAGGGGTGTGCGCCGGGGACGACGCAGTCGGATTCGGGGCAGGCGCACCGCGATCCGTCCGCGGCCGACCGGCCGATGCCGGGCAGTACGGGCCACTGCCACGCGGTGGCGCAGGTCAGCGCGGCCTTGAGGAGAGCCGGCGTACCGCTCTCTCCCGGGGCCGGGCGCAGGGAGGGGAGCCGATCGCGGAGCCGCTGGAGACGCCTTCCGAGGATCTCGCGCATGAGCGCTCGTTCCTTTCCGTTGAACGCCGAGGGCCACATCACACCATGTAACCGATGTCTCACCACACGTACATGTTTCCGCGTCACTGTCGGCACTGTTCGCGCTGTTCGCCAGAGGCGGGGTCGCGCTGTTCGCGCAGGTTTCCTCGCGGTCCGCCGAACGTCCGGCGGGGACGGAACGCGCCCCACACCGGCACCGAGACCGGCTGCCGCCGTTAAGGACGACGGCCCGCGCCGGGCGGTTCCCGACGCCCGCCGGGCCGTCGCCGCGGAGGTGCCGCGGCGCTGCCCGATGACCGACGGATGGCCGTCGGGAGGCGTCAACTGGCCCCGAGCGCTGCCCAATACGTACCCGGACCCCTGGTGGAGCTCGCCCAGTCGATCGCAAAAACCGTCGGGTTCCAGCTTTTTCCGGCCAAGTTCTAGCCTTGGCTCGACCGTGAGTTGCCGTTCCGCGAACACCAGAATTGGCACCTGGGCAATGCTGGACATGCATCCACGTGTGCGTGTAGATGTGGATTCCTTGATGGCGGCGCAGCACGATCTGGGGGTTTGCGATGCTATATGGCGAATCGCACCAGCTGGAAAGGCGGACGCCATGAGCGCCCCGCATCTGCCGAAAGTGGCTGGAATCGATCCGGCAGTTACCGCGTCACCGCACACTGCGGCGCCCGCACCCGCCCGGAGCGCGCCCGCGGCTGTGCCCGCGCCCGCCCCGGGCAGCATCATCCAGGACCGGCTCGCGGGCATGGTCTCGGACCTCACCACCCTCCACGAGCTCACCGAGCGCCTGGCCCGGGCCCATGACCTCGACTCTTCCCTCCGCGAGTTCCTGCGCGCCGGGGCCGCACTCGTGGGTGCCCGCCGCGGTCTGATCGTCCTGGAACCCTCCGACGGGCTGGGCCCCACCACGACGATCGGCCTCGGCCTCGGCCATGCCGACCTCGGCCACATCGAGACCGTGCCGCGCAGCGCGACCTCGTACGGCCGCATCCTCGACGGACTCCCGGATGCCGAAGGGGGCTCCGAGGTGCTTCCCGAACCGGGTGCGCCCGCGGGCACGGGTGGCTTCGCCGCCCCCATCGACCCCCGTCACCGCGAGGTCGCAGCCCGCCTCGGGTACGCCGCCAGCTACGCGCTGCCGCTCACCGCCGAGGCCACCGGCCGGCTCGGCGCGGCCGTGTGGCTGTACGACGAGCAGGCCGAGCCGAGCGACCGACAGCGCGACCTCGCCGGACTGTACGTACGGCACGCCGCCGAGCACCTGGCCCGGATGCTGGAGGTGGAGCGCTCCCGCGCCCGCCTGGCCACGGTCGCCGAGGAACTGCTGCCCAGCCGGCTCCCCCGGATCCCCGGGGTCCAGCTCGCCGCCCGCCACCACACGGGGCCGCGCGGCGGCGGGGACTGGTACGACGCCCTGCCACTGCCCGAGGGCGCCCTGGGCCTGGCCGTGGGCTCCGTCACCGGGTCCGGGCCCAGCGCCGTCGCCGCGATGGGCCGGCTGCGCGCCTCACTGCGCGCCTACGCCGTCATGGAGGGCGAGGACCCCGTCGCCGTTCTGTCCGACCTGGAGCTGCTGCTGCGCCTGACCGAGCCCGCACGCTCGGCCACCGCGCTGTTCGCCTACTGCGAGCCCGCCCAGCGGAAGATCGTTCTGGCCGGGGCGGGGCACACCCCGCCGCTGCTCATCGGGGAACGGCGCACCGAGTACGTGGAGACCTCGCTCTCCGCGCCGCTCGGAATGCTGTCCTGCTGGGAGGCGCCGAGCGTGGAGATCGAGCCCGCTCCCGGAGAAACGGTGCTGCTCTACACGGACGGGCTGCTGCGCCGAACCGGCGACCCGATGGACCGGGCGTACGCCCGGCTGCACGCGGCGGCCGCAGGGGTTCCCCGCGCCGTACGGGATGATCCGGCGGCCCTGTGCGACCACATCCTGCGGACCGTGCTGCCTGAACGGGAGCCGGCCGACCTTCCCGAGGACATCGTGCTGCTCGCCGCCCGATTTGAGTGATATGGCACATGCCCGTCGGGTGTCTTCCGCTCACACATACGATGGATGAGGTCCACACCCAGGTCCGTGTCTGTCGTAGCTGAGGAGAAGACGTGGCTGACGAGCTCACCCCGGAGACCCCGGAAGAAGAGCAGCCCAAGAAGAAGCACAAGCAGCGCAAGAACGGTCTGTACCCGGGCGTCAGCGACGAACTTGCCGAGAGCATGCGCACCGGCTGGGCCGACACCGAGCTGCACGGGCTGGAGCCGATCCCCCAGGCCGCGCACACCGCGGCGCGCCGGGCCGCGCTGTCCGCACGTTTCCCGGGCGAGCGCCTCGTCGTACCCGCGGGCCGTCTCAAGACGCGCTCGAACGACACCGAGTACCCCTTCCGCGCCTCCACCGAGTACGCGTACCTCACCGGCGACCAGACCGAGAACGGCGTCCTGGTCCTGGAGCCCACGGGGGAGACCGGCCACAGCACAGCCGTCTACCTGCTGCCCCGCTCCAACCGGGAGAACGGCGAGTTCTGGCTGTCCGGACAGGGTGAGCTGTGGGTCGGCCGCCGCCACTCCCTCACCGAGGCCGAACAGCTGCTGGGGATTCCCGCGCGGGACGTCCGCGAGCTCGCCGAGGCACTCACCGAAGCCGAAGGCCCGGTCCGCACCGTGCGCGGCCACGACTCCGTGATCGAGTCTGCCCTCACCGACAAGGTGACCAAGGAGCGCGACGAGGAGCTGCGCGTCTACCTCTCCGAGGCCCGCGCGGTGAAGGACGACTTCGAGATCGGCGAGCTGCAGAAGGCGGTCGACTCCACCGTCCGCGGGTTCGAGGACGTCGTGAAGGTCCTCGACAAGGCCGAGGCCACGTCCGAGCGCTACATCGAGGGCACCTTCTTCCTCCGCGCCCGCGTGGAGGGCAACGACGTCGGCTACGGCTCCATCTGCGCCGCCGGTCCGCACGCCTGCACCCTGCACTGGGTCCGCAACGACGGCGATGTCCGTTCCGGAGACCTGCTGCTGCTCGACGCCGGTGTGGAGACGCACTCCCTCTACACCGCCGACGTCACGCGCACGCTGCCGGTCAACGGCGCGTTCACCGACATCCAGCGGCAGATCTACGACGCGGTCCACGCGTCCCAGGAAGCCGGCATCGCCGCCGTGAAGCCGGGTGCGAAGTTCCGCGACTTCCACGACGCCTCCCAGCACGTGCTGGCCGAGAAGCTCGTCGAGTGGGGCCTGCTGGAGGGCCCGGTCGAGCGCGTCCTGGAACTCGGTCTGCAGCGCCGCTGGACCCTGCACGGCACCGGCCACATGCTCGGCATGGACGTCCACGACTGCGCCGCCGCGCGCACCGAGGCGTACGTCGACGGCACGCTGGAGCCGGGCATGTGCCTGACGGTCGAGCCCGGTCTGTACTTCCAGGCCGACGACCTGACCGTGCCCAAGGAGTACCGCGGCATCGGCGTCAGGATCGAGGACGACATCCTCGTCACCGAGGACGGCAACCGGAACCTGTCGGCCGGGCTGCCCCGGTCCTCGGTCGACGTCGAGGCCTGGATGGCGCGCCTCAAGGGCTGACCGAGCCGGCCGGGCCGGCCGCGGCCGGCTCCACCGCCGTGCGGAAGCTGAGGATCGTCTCCGAGCCGGTCCCCTTACTGACCGACAGCACCAAG